>DATKJN010000158.1:0-4606 GCA_035543655.1 Burkholderiaceae bacterium
CACCCGCTGGCAACGCCTTTCAGCCGCCAGCGTGCGCGCCTTCCACGTCTACGCCGGCTGGCTGGTCAGCATCAGCTGGTGGCGCTTCGTGCTGCTGTCGCTGCTGTTGCTGATCGTGGCGTCGATCCTGCAGAACATCCCACCCTTCAGCTGGCGCACCACCGAGGTCGTCACCTTCGACGACCCGCCGGCGCCGCCCGCCGCGCCGGCACCGCCCGCCGCGCCCAAGGAGCCCGCCAAACCGAAGGAGCCGGTGGTCAAGATCGAGAAGAGCAAGTCCGGCAAGGAGCACGGCTACGAGGTCTCGATCGACGAGCGTGGCGTGCGCATCACGCCGAAGACGCCGCCCGCGCCGGCCAGCGTGCCGCAGGGGGCGGCCAGCATCCCGCCGGTGCCGGACGCGCCGTCGGTGGAGATCCGCCTGCCGCCCGGCACCACCAGCGAGACCGTGCGCGAGGCGGTGGAAGAGGCGCGGCGCGCGATCACCGAGGCGATCGATGAGGCCAAGAGCGCCAAGGAAGAGGCCGAGGCGGCGCGCGAAGAAGCCGAGGATGCGGTGCGCGAGGCCACCGGTGTGCGCAAGCGCGTGCGCACCACGCGCCTGGGTGACCCGCTGCCCGAACTGGCCTTCCTGTGGATCATGGCCTCGCTGATCATCAAGGTCACCTACAAGAAGCAGATCCAGGCCGAGGCGCAGGCGGCACAGGCGACCGAGACGGCAGAGGCCGAGTCGCTGAAGCGCCAGGTGGTCGAGGCGCGCATGGCAGCGATGCAGGCCCAGGTCGAGCCGCATTTCCTGTTCAACACGCTGGCGTCGATCGACCACCTGATCGAAACCGATCCGGCGCGTGCCAGCACGATGCAGAAGAACTTGATCGCGCTGTTGCGGGCGTCGATGCCGACCATGCGCGAAGCCGGCGACGGCGGCCCGCGCGATCTGAATCGCGAGCTGGCGATGATCAGGCCGTACCTCGAGATCCTCAAGGTGCGCATGGAAGACCGCCTGCACACCGAGATCGACGTGCCCGAGGGCCTGCAGTCGGCCGAGTTCCCGTCGATGATGATCCAGACGTTGGTGGAAAACGCCATCAAGCACGGCCTGGAGCCCAAGCCCGAAGGCGGCCGGCTGACCGTGCGCGCCGAAGTGCAGCACGGCAAGCTCGCCGTCACCGTGGCCGACACCGGCGTGGGTTTCGGCAAGGCCGCCACCGCCGGCACCGGCGTCGGCTTGGCCAACATCCGCGAACGCCTGCAACTGCTGTACGGCAACAAGGCCACGCTGAACGTGCGCGAGAACCCCGGCGGCGGCACTGCGGTGACGGTGACCGTGCCGTACAAGAGCATCGAAGGAGCCCAGGCATGAACGTGCGATCGATGCCGACCCCGCTGCACGCCGGCGCGCGCAAGGGCCGTTGGTGGCGCGGTGCGCTGTGGCTGTTGATCGCGCTCGGCGTGCTCGCGCTGTGGGGTGCCTTCATGCTGCTCGACAGCGTGAATCCAGCGCCGGTGCAGGTCA
The DNA here is from genome assembly GCA_035543655.1 of Burkholderiaceae bacterium. GTDB lineage: Bacteria > Pseudomonadota > Gammaproteobacteria > Burkholderiales > Burkholderiaceae_C > JAEUPI01. The sequence continues at coordinate 1,517 of DATKJN010000158.1, forward strand.
GCGTCAACGGCACGCCGTTGCTGGCCGACTTCGACCTCGCTGCCATGCAGCCGGTGTACCGCCTGGTGTTGGCGCTCGGCATTGCGGTCGCGCTGATGGTGGCCTTGGTTGTCGCCGTCGGCGCCGTGGTGGTGGCGCTGGTCGCGGTGGTGCCGATCGTCCTGTTCGCATTTCTGGTGCCGTTGCTGGTGGCCGCCGTGCTGCTGTCGCCGCTGGCGCTGCTCGGCTGGCTGCTGTGGCGGGCCGTCCGCCCGGCGTCGCCTTCCACTACGATGACCGCATGAGCCGGCGGCCCGCTCCCGGAGCGCACGCCGCACTGCGCAGCGCGGAGGACATTCATTGAGCAGCAAGATCTACCGTGCCGTGCTGGCCGACGACGAGCGGCTGATGCGCGAGCAGATGCGCGCGCGCCTGGCCGAGGTGTGGCCCGACCTCGAGCTGGTGGCCGAGGCCAAGAACGGCCTCGAGGCGGTGGACGCGGTGAAGGCGCACCAGCCCGATATCGTGTTCCTCGACATCCGCATGCCGGGCCTCACCGGCGTGGAAGCCGCACGCCAGATCGCGCAGCTCGAGTTCGACGACGACGCACTGCTGCCCGAGATCGTGTTCGTCACCGCCTACGACCAGTATGCGGTGGAGGCGTTCGAGCAAGGCGCGGCCGACTACGTGCTCAAGCCCGCCGAACGCGAGCGACTGGCGGTGACGGTGGAGCGACTGAAGAAGCGCCTGGCCACGCGCGGCACCGCGGATGCGGTGGCGAGCGCTCCGATCCAGCTGTTGCTGCACAAGCTGTCGGCGCAGGGCAACGCGGGCGCAATGCCAGGCTACCTGCAATGGATCCAGGCCAGCGTGGGCTCCTCGATCCAGATGATCCCGGTGGCCGACGTGCTGTTCTTCATCAGCGACGAGAAGTACACGCGCGTGCAGACCCCGCAACTCGAGGCGCTGATCCGCAAACCGATCAAGGAGCTGGTCGACGAGCTCGACCCGAAGGTGTTCTGGCAGATCCACCGTTCGACGCTGGTCAACGTGAACGCGGTGTCCGGGGTGTCGCGCGACTTTCGCGGCCGCCAGGTCGTGGCCGTGAAGGGCCACAACGAGAAACTCGAGGTGAGTCGCAGCTACGCCGGGCTGTTCAAGGGGATGTAGGCGCTGCGGGTTTCAGCCAAGCCGCGATCAGCCACTGCGCCGCCCAGTAGGTGGCGAGGATCCACAGACCCGCCGCCGGAATCGGCATCGCAAACCGATTGACCGCCAACACGGTGTCGGAGGCCATGAACAGCGCCCCACCGATCATCAGGCCGCGCGCCCGACGCACGTCGTCGCCCTCCGCACGCAAGCCCACGACCGCGGTTTGCGCCGCCATCGCCGTCAGCGCGAACACGTAGGCGGCCACCGGGATGCGCAACCCGGCCGGAATGTCGCCCCACAGAAACGCCAGGATCGTGCCGGCGATCAACGCATAGGCGGCCAGCGCTGCCGGCTGGGCGGCAAAGCGATGCTCGCGCGTGAAGGCCACGACGTACAGCACGTGCGCGATCAGGAACGCCACCAGCCCTGGCACGAAGCCGCGCTGCGGCCACATCAGAGCCACGTCGCCGAGCAACGAGAACCACAGCCCTGCGAGCACCAAGCGGCGCGCGGCCGGCGCGTCGGCACCGCGCCGCCAGGCGTGCGCGATGATCAGCAGCGTGGTCAGCGGCTTGAACACGAACAGCAGCGCACGGTGATCGAGCGCCCAGGTGCCGTTGGCGATCGCCAGCATCGCGCTGGCCACCGTGAGCGCAGGCAGCCAACGGGCGAGCGCAGTCATGCCTGGGGCTCCACCGGCGCGGTGGCGCTGCTGCGCGCCGCCAGCTCCGCACGCACGCGCCTGAGCCGCTCGCGCGGGTCCTCACGCTGCTTGTGCTCGTCGAGCTTCATCTCCGCGATGAAGCGGCTGGGCTGGCCCGGCACGGTCTCGCGGCCGCGTTTGCGGCGCTTCAGGGTGCTCAACGTCAACGTCTGGCGCGCGCGCGTGACGCCCACGTACATCAGCCGCCGCTCCTCCTCCAGGCGCTGCACGGTGACCGGTTCGGCCTCGCTGGAGAACGGCAGCAGCCCCTCGTTGACGCCGACCAGCATCACGTGCGGCCACTCCAAGCCCTTGGCGGCGTGCAACGTCGACAGCGTGACTTGGTCGGCATCGTCGCCGCGCTCGGCGATGCTTTGCATCAGGCTGATCGTCTGCGCCACCTGCATCACGCTGGTGGCTTGATCGACGTGGCCGCTGCCGTCGGCGGCCACCTCGCCGCCGCAGCGGCGCGCGATCCAGTCGACGAAGTCGAGCACGTTGCTCCAGCGCGCCTCGGCGAGCCTGGCCTGGTCTTCGCCGTCGTGCAAGTGCTGTTCGTAGCCGATGGCCTTGAGCCAATCGAGCAGGAACGCCCGCGCCGCCTCGGCGCCCTGCGTCTGGCGAGCGCGATACTCGAGGTCGTTGGCGAAACGGCCGAACTCGTGCAGCGCCTCCACCGCCTTGCGCGGCAGCGCGGTGTGCAGGCTCTCGCTGAACAGGGCTTCGAACAGCGACACCTTCCATTTGGCCGCGAACTCGCCGAGAGCGGCCAGCGTCTGGTGGCCGATGCCGCGCTTGGGCGTGGTCACCGCGCGCAGGAACGCCGGGTCGTCGTCGTTGTTCACCAGCAGGCGCAACCAGGCGCACAGGTCCTTGATTTCGGCGCGGTCGAAGAAGCTCTGTCCACCGGACACCTGGTATGGCATCTGCGCGCGACGCAGCGCCTGCTCGAACACCTTGGCCTGGTGGTTGGCGCGGTACAAGACGGCGAAGTCGCGCCACTTCAAGCCGGCGCCAGCCGCGTCGGCGGCCGTCCCCCCGCTCGCGCGCCGGGCCTGGATCCACGCCACCGCGCGCTCGGCCTCGTGCTCCTCGTTGTCGCAATCGATGCGCTTCACCGGCTCGCCGTCGCCGTGTTCGCTCCACAGCGTCTTGGCGTACAGCTTCGGGTTGGCGGCGATCACGTGGTTGGCCGCGCGCAGGATCGCGCCGGTGGAGCGGTAGTTCTGCTCCAGCATGATCACCTTGAGCTTCGG
>DATKJN010000159.1:0-3182 GCA_035543655.1 Burkholderiaceae bacterium
CACAACGTGCAATGGGCGTCCAGCGCGCTCGGCGCGGCATCGCGCTGTGGCGCCGGCGTGCCGTGGTGCGTGACCGCGTGGCTGGCCGCGACGCCTTGGGCGAACGGCAGCAACAGCGCCAGCAGCAGTGCCCAGCCCCAACGAGGGCCCGATTGCAACCACGGCATGCGCACGCCACGCAGCGACATGGCGCGCATGATAGTGCGGCGGCGCGCGCCGCGTGCGAACGCTTCAGGCCTTGCGCGCGACGATCACCAGCGCCGGCATGGCGAACGCCACACTGCCATCGGGCTGCATGAACGGCGCCAGCACGCGCCGCGCTTCGCGCCGCAGCGCGTCGAACTGCACGTCGTCGAGCAAGCCACCGAGCGTCCAGATGCAGGCGCGTTCGGCCGCCACCAACGCATCCACCGAGCCGAAGCGCACGTCGGCCGTGCGCTGCAGCACCTCGGCGCCGTCGAGCCCGGCCTGCGCGGCGAGTGCGTGCAGGCGCGCGGCATCGCCGATGGCGAACGGCGCACGAAACGCATCGGCCACGCGAGCGCCGAACAGCGTCTGCAACAGCTTGGCCAATGCACCGTAGCCCGGCGAGCGCTCGACCGCATCGCACACCGCCACCGCCAGCCGGCCGCCGGGCCGCAACACGCGCTTCATCTCGCGCAGCGCGGCGACGCGGTCGTCGAAGAACATGAAGCCGAACTGGCTCACCACCGCATCGAAGCCGGCATCGGACAGCGGCAGCGATTCAGCGCGGCCGTGAAGCCATTCGATCGAAGCGTCGAGCCGGCGCGCCACCGCCAGCATGTCGGGATTGGCGTCGAGCCCGGTGACACTGCCGCCGGGCTCGACGCGCGCGGCGGCGGCACGCGCCAGCACGCCGGTGCCGCAGGCCACATCGAGCACGCGCTGGCCGCGCGCAACGGCCGCGGCGTCGAGTACCGCGCCGGCAAACGGCCGGAACAGCGCCGGCACGAACTCTTCCTCGTACACCTCGGCCGGCGGCCGGGTGGCCATGGGATCGGCCGGGGTGGGCAGGGTCATGGTCGGATGCCTCGTCGAATGGCCGTAGCATCCGCGCCATCCGCTCCGATGGCCATGACCGAGCAACCGAATCGTTTGACCGAGCATCCGGCGCCTCAGACCGATGGGCTCGGTGCGTTGCAGTTGGCGGCACACGAGCCCGACGTGCTGTCCGATGTGCTGCGCACGGTGCGCTTGAGCGGTGCGATGCTGTTCCTGGTGGACGCCACGGCGCCGTGGCGGTCGCATGCACCGCACGCACGCACCTTGGCCAGCCAGGTGATGCCGCAGGCGCAGCACCTGGTGTCGTACCACATCGTCGTGCGCGGCCAGTGCTGGGCCGGCCTGAGCGACGAGCCGCTGCAGCCGCTGGCCGAAGGCGACGGACTGGTCGTGCCGCACGGCGATGCCTACGCGCTGGCCTCGCAGCCCGATGCGCCGCCCAGCTACAGCGACGACGATGCGATGGCATTCTTCCGCAGCATGGCGGCGGGCGAGTTGCCGGCGGTGGTGAACGAGGGCGGCGGCGGCCCCGAGCACACCACGTTCATCTGCGGCTTTCTCGGCTGCGACGCGCGGCCGTTCAATCCGATCCTGTGGTCGCTGCCACGGGCGATCCACCTGCAGCGCGTGACGCAGCCGGGCGACCGCTTGTCGCACTTGCTGGCCTACGCGATTGCCGAACTGCGCGAGCGCGGTGCCGGGCAGCGCGACGTGCTGCTGCGCTTGAGCGAACTCATGTTCGTCGAGGTGGTGCGCCGCCAGCTGGCGCAGACGGGTAGCGAATCCACCGGCTGGCTGGCCGCGCTGCGCGACCCGCTGATCTCCCGCGTGCTGGCGCGGCTGCATGCCAAACCCGATCATCCGTGGACACTCGATGCGCTCAGCGAAGCCACCGGTGCGTCGCGCAGCACGCTGTCGGAGCGCTTCGCGCAGCTGGTGGGCCAGCCGCCGATGCACTACCTGGCCGGCTGGCGCATGCAGCTGGCCACGCGGTTGCTCGCCGAGCACAGCATGAAGGTGCGCGCGATCGCCGACTCGGTGGGCTATGCGTCGGAGGCCGCGTTCAGCCGGGCGTTCAAGAAGCACACCGGGCTGTCGCCGCAGGCGTGGCGGCAACGCTGAGCGCATGAACACCACGGCCCAGCCACCGCTCGACGCCGCCGTGTTGCCGCCCGGCGTGCGCAGCCGTTTCGTCGACAACGGCAACGGCTTGACGATGCACCTGCTCGAAGCGGGCTTCGAGTCACCGGACCGGCCGTGCGTGCTGTTGCTGCACGGCTTCCCGGAGCTCGCCTACAGCTGGCGCAAGGTGATGCCGGCGCTTGCGGCGGCGGGCTACCACGTGGTCGCGCCCGACCAGCGCGGCTACGGCCGCACCATCGGCGGCGACGCGAGCTACGACGGCGACTGGCGGTCGTTCCGTTTTCTCAACCTGGTGCGCGATGCGATGGGCCTGCTGGCGGCGATCGGCGTGCGCCGCGTGCATGCGGTGGTCGGCCACGACTTCGGCTCCTGGGTGGCGGGATGGAGCGCGCTGGTGCGGCCCGATGTCTTTCCGCGCGTGGTGTTGATGAGCGCGCCGTTCGGCGGCGCGCCGGCACTGCCGCTCAGCGAGGCCGCGCAGCGCGCGGGCGAGGTGCATGCGGCACTCGCCGCGCTGCCGCGACCGCGCAAGCACTACCAGCGCTACTACACCACGCGCGAGGCCGATGGCGACATGTGGCGCTGCGAGCAGGGCGTGCACGACTTCCTGCGCGCCTACTACCACCACAAGAGCGCGGACTGGGCCGACAACCGGCCGTACCGGCTGGCGTCGTGGAGCGCCAGCGAACTGGCGAAGATGCCCACCTACTACGTGATGGACCTGCACGAGACGATGGCGCAGACCGTCGCGCACGAGATGCCGAGTGCCGAGGCCATCGCCGCCTGCCGCTGGCTGCCCGATCACGAGTTGCGCGTGTACAGCGCCGAGTACGGGCGCACCGGCTTCCAGGGCGGCCTGCAGTGGTACCGCTGCGCCACCGATGCAACGTGCGTGCGCGAGCTGCAGCTGTTCAGCGGCCGCACGATCGACGTGCCGTCGATGTACATCGCCGGCGCGAGCGATTGGGGCGTCTACCAAAACCCGGGGTCGTTCGAAGCGATGCAAGCCAGCGCCT
>DATKJN010000160.1:0-12770 GCA_035543655.1 Burkholderiaceae bacterium
CTGATCGCCGACGAGCCCACCACCGCCCTCGACGTCACGATCCAGCGCCAGATCCTCGAGCTCATCGCCAAGCTGCAGGAGCGGCACCGCATGAGCGTGCTGTTCATCAGCCACGACCTCGGCGTGGTGGGCGAGATCGCCGACCACGTGGTCGTGATGCGCCAGGGCATCGTTCGCGAACAGGGCCCGGTGGCGGCGATCTTCCAGAATCCCCAGGACATCTACACCAAGGCCTTGTTGGCGTGCCGGCCCAGCCTGGGCCACACCAGCGCGCGTCTGCCGGTGATCGACGACCACATCGAAGGCATCACGCCGTCGCGCGCCGCCAAGCCCAAGGATCCCGACGCGCCGGTGGTGCTCGAGGTGCGTGCGCTGGCAAAGAGTTTTTTCCTGCGCGAGGGCCTGTTCGGCAAGCGCGAATTCAAGGCGGTGCGCGACGTCAACTTCAAACTCAGGCGCGGCCACACGCTGGGCGTGGTCGGCGAATCGGGTTCGGGCAAGACGACGATGGGGCTCACGCTGCTGCGCCTGCACGAACCCACCGCCGGCGAGGTGCTGTTCGACGGCCGCAACCTGCTGACCTTGAGCGATCACGAGCGCCAGGTGATGCGCCGGCGCATCCAGATCGTGTTCCAGAACCCGTACGCGTCGCTGAACCCGCGCTTCACGATCGGCCAGACGCTGATCGAGCCGATGACCATCCACGGCATCGGCAAGGACCAAGGCGAGCGCGAGCAGCGCGCGCGCACGCTGCTGGGCAAGGTGGGACTCGACGACTCGGCGTTCGGCAAGTACCCGCACGAGTTCTCCGGCGGGCAGCGCCAGCGCATCGCGATCGCGCGCTGCCTGACCTTGGATCCGGAGGTGTTGGTGCTCGACGAGGCGGTGAGCGCGCTCGACGTGTCGGTGCAGGCCCAGGTGCTCAACCTGCTGAAGGACCTGCAGGACGACCTCGGGCTGTCGTATGTGTTCATCAGCCACGACCTTGGCGTGGTGCGCTTCGTCAGCGACGAGGTGCTGGTGATGAAAGACGGCGAGGTGGTCGAGCAGGCGCCAGCTGCAGCGTTGCTGGCCGCGCCGGTGCAGGAGTACACGCGCCGCCTGCTCGGCGCGATCCCGCGCGGCTACCAGGCCACCTGAGACGAATGCCCGCTGGTTGCAAGTGAAATCGCCGGCTTGACTGTGATTCGCACGGTCGTGCTAAATTGTCGGCATGAACCCCACGCAAAGCCGCAGCCAGCTGACGCTGGCGGCCATCGTCGACACCGCGCTGTCGATGGCGGCAGCCGACGGCCTGGAGAGCCTGACGATCGGTGAGGTCGCCAAGCGGCTCGGCCTGTCCAAGAGCGGCGTGTTTTCGCGCGTCGGTTCGCGCGAACAACTGCAGGCCTTGGTGCTGCAGGAGTACGACCGCCGCTTCGTGCAGGACGTGCTGGTGCCGGCGCTGCGCGAGCCGCGCGGCCTGCCGCGTCTGAACGCGCTGATGCAGCGCTGGCTCGACCGTGCACAACGCGTCGAGGTGCCGCAGGGCTGCATTTACTGCGCCGGCGCCTTCGAGTACGACGACCGTGTGGGGCCGGTGCGCGAACTGCTGCTCGACGGCGTGCGCCGCTGGCGCGTGGCGCTCAAGCGCACCGTGGTGCAGGCCATCGACGAGGGCCATCTCGCCGCCGGCACCGACGCCGACCAGTTGGTGTTCGAGATGGATGCCCTGTTCACCGGCGCGATGCGAGACGCCCGCTTTCTCGGCGATGCGCGCGCGCTGCAGCGCGCCGCGCACACCTGGCAACGGCTGGTCGCCGACCGCCAGCCCCGCACCGCGCCGGCGCGCCGCCGCCGCACCTGACCCCTTGTTCGAGATGACCGCCTCGCATCGACTTTGCCGTTTCAACGATTCGCACGCCCGTGCGAATTAGGAGCTCCCATGAACACTTCATCGACCAACCCCGCCGCCGCGTTCTATGCGTCACCCGCGGCGCGCGCCATCGCGGCGGCCGTGCGCGCGACCCATTCGCTGTCGACCCGGGCCGGCACCGCGCTGGCCATGCGCTTGTTCCTCACGCCGCTGGCACGCGGTCGGCGCGCACGCCAGCTCGATGTGCCCGCACATTGGCAACCGCAACGCCACCGCTTCGAAAGCGGCATGCTGGTCAGCTGGCAGCGCAGCGACACCGCCGGACGGCCTCGCGTGCTGCTGGTCCACGGCTGGGCGGGCGATGCGCAACAAATGCGCGCGCTCGGCGAGGCGGTCGCCACGGCCGGCTTTGATCCGGTGCTACTGGATTTGCCCGCGCACGGTGCCAGCGAAGGCACACGCGCCACGCTGCCGCAGTGGGTGCGCGCTTTGTTCTCCGCGTCGGCCGGACTCGGCCCTTGGTATGGCGTCGTCGCGCACTCGCTCGGCGCGCTCGCCGTCGCGCATGCGGTGGCGCGCGGCCTGACCGCCGAACGGCTCGTGCTGATCGCTCCGTCGCCACCGCCAGCGCTGTTCCTGCGTTGGTTCGCCGCCGGCCTGGGCCTGACCGACGCGCTGGCCGAGCGCATGGAGCAGGCGATCCTGCGGCGTGAAGGCGTGGGTGTCGAACAGTTCGGACCGGACTGGCTCGGTCCGCGCATGGCGTTGCCGACTCTGGTGCTGCACGACGGTGACGACCGCACCGCCCCGCTGGCGACGGGCCGCGCGCTGGCTGGCGCGCTGCGCGGCGCGACGCTGCAGGTGACTCAAGGCCTGGGCCATCGGCGCATCCTCGACGACGCGCCGGCGATCGCCGCGGCCGTGAAGCACCTGCGATCCTGAGCAGCTCGGCGCGTTCGACCAAGCGATGCGCTGACGCAATCGTTGGTTGACCAACCCGGTCAGACCTGTAACCAAACTCTGGTCACCTGCGCCGCGAGCCGGCGGACCGAACACGGGCGTTCGTGACCGCGGTCACGCCCCGACCGGTGCGGGCCCCTTGGCATGGTTGATGCGCTCCTGGCATCGAACGCAACCGGACCCACGACCAGGAGCCCACGATGCCCAGCGGATTTGCACCTCTCGCCCGCCCGCGCCGGATGCGCGCCGCGGCGCACAGTGTGCACGGGGGCGCATCGTCGCTGCTGCGCCTGGCGCAACCGGCGGCCGCGCGCTTTCCCACGGGTAGCGCCCTGGCCGAGTGGGCGCACCGCGCCTCGGCCGCGCTGGCGCCCGAGATGGTGAGCGTGGCCGACGATGCCAGCGAAGCGTTCGTGACCCCGTTGCAGCCGAGCCCGTCATTGCGTGTGGCGGCTGCGTTTCGTTGAGTGAGGACCCGCGCCATGAGCCACGCCCCGACTGTGCTGAAGCCCGTGCCCAAGCAGGCCACGCCGGCGCGCCAGCCGGTGCAACCCACGGCCAAAGTCCAAGTGCTTCGCGCCAACCGGCCGAGCACGCAGCTGTCGTTTCAGTTTCATCGCCTGCCCTGATCGGCAGGGCCGGCGCACCAAGGTTTGGGACAGGGTTGACGTCCAAAGGGGAGCGGGTCGGCCGGGGTTGTTGAGAGCGAGCCTCGAGCCACACGTCCCGCTCCCCACTTTTTTCTTCGCACACATCTCCTCGTGACGCCGCCGTGTCGCGAGTCATAGACTCGCGCGACCGCGCCGGCGGGCCCCAAAGGCAGCCGGATCGGACCGACGCCCGCCATCGGGCGCCAGCAAACAAGAACCGCCGAGGAGATACCGATGAGCCTGTTCCAGTGGCGCGAGGTCGTCGCGCAATCCGGGGGCGTGGTCGCGCCCGACGAACGGCTGCCCTGGCCGCAGACCGCGGCGCTGGGCGTGCAGCACGTGATCGCCATGTTCGGCGCCACGGTGCTGGCGCCGATCCTGATGGGATTCGACCCCAACGTGGCGATCCTGATGAGCGGGGTCGGCACGCTGATCTTCTTCTTCGTCACCGGCGGCAAGGTGCCGAGTTACCTCGGATCGAGCTTCGCGTTCATCGGGGTCGTGATCGCGGCCAGCGGCTACAAAGGGCCGGGCGCCAATGGCAACATCGCCGTCGCGCTGGGCGGCATCGTCGTCTGCGGCCTGGTCTACGTGCTGATCGGCATCTTGGTTGCCGCCACCAACCAACGCCACCGCCACAGCACGCCGATGCCCGGCCTCGAGGTCGACGAGGTCGAGAGCGGCGTTGCGGTGCACTGGATCGAGCGCTTGATGCCGCCGGTGGTGACCGGCGCCGTCGTCGCGGTGATCGGCCTGAACCTGGCGTCGATTCCGATCAAGAACATGGCGCCCACCGGTTTCGACACCTGGATGCAGGCATTGACCTTCGTCAGCGTGGGCCTGGTGGCGGTCTACACGCGTGGCATGGTGCAGCGCCTGCTGATCCTGGTGGGCCTCATCGTCGCCAGCATCATCTACGCGGTGCTGACCAATGGCTTCGGTCTCGGCAAGCCGATCGACTTGAGCCCGTTGGCCGCGGCACCGTGGCTCGGCGCGCCCCAGTTCACGGCACCGTCATTCAGCGCGGAGGCGATCCTGTTGATCGCGCCGGTGGCGATCATCCTGGTGGCCGAGAACCTCGGTCACATCAAGGCCGTGAGCGCGATGACGGGCCGCGACCTCAATCCCTACCTCGGCCGCGCGTTCGTCGGCGACGGCATCGCGACGATGGTCTCGGGCAGTGTCGGCGGCACCGGCGTCACCACCTATGCCGAGAACATCGGCGTGATGGCCGCCACCAAGATCTACTCGACCGCGATGTTCATCGTCGCCGCGTTGATCGCCTTGCTGCTGGGCTTCAGCCCGAAGTTCGGCGCGTTGATCCAGGCGATTCCGTTGGCGGTGATGGGTGGCGTGTCGATCGTCGTGTTCGGCTTGATCGCCGTCGCCGGCGCCAAGATCTGGGTCGACAACCGCGTGGACTTCTCCAACAACATCAACTTGATCGTCGCCGCGGTGACACTGGTACTCGGCACCGGCGACTTCACGCTGAAGTTCGGTGCGTTCGCGCTCGGCGGCATCGGCACGGCCACGTTCGGCGCGATCCTGTTGTACGCGCTGTTGAACCGAGGTGACAGCGCGACACGGCGCGCTGCCTGAGCGCCTCGACAGCGCGCGCGCACGGGCACGGGTCGCGCCCAATGCGCGGCGCGCCCGGATGCTCCACACTGCATGCGAAGCGGGCCGCAGCGGCCCGCAGTCGCTTTGTCAGGAGCCTTGCATGTTCGTTCGTGACCTCTCGCGTCGGCGCGCGCTCGTTGCGCTGGGCGCGCTCGGCGCGGCATCGCTGGTGCGTGCGCAAGCGTGGCCGGCGCGGCCGGTGCGCATCGTCGTGCCGTTTGCAGCCGGCGGCACCACCGACATCATCGCGCGTGCGTTGGCACCCGAACTGCAGCGCGCGTTCAACCAGCCGTTCGTGGTCGACAACAAGCCCGGGGCCGGGGGCAACACCGGTGCGACCGAAGTCGCGAAGGCACCGCCCGATGGCTACACGCTGCTGATGGGCACCGTGGGCACGCACGCGATCAACGCCGCGCTGTATCCGAAGATGCCGTTCGACCACGTGAAGGACTTCGCACCGATCACGCTGTGCGCCGGTGTGCCGAACGTGCTGGTGCTCAATCCCGCCTTCGCGCAGAAGCACAAGATCGAAACGGTGCCCGACCTGATCCAGGCCGCCAAAGCCAATCCGGGCCGCTTCAACGTCGCGAGTTCAGGCAACGGCACCTCGATCCATTTGTCGGCCGAGCTGTTCAAGTCGATGACGGGCACCTTCATGCTGCACCTGCCGTACCGCGGCTCTGGTCCGGCGCTGATCGACCTGATGGGCGGCAACTGCGACCTGATGTTCGACAACCTGCCGAGTTCGCTGCCGCACATCAAGGCTGGCAAGCTGAAGGCACTTGCCGTGACCAGCGGTGTGCGATCGGCTGCCGTGCCCGAGCTGCCGACCCTCGCCGAGGCCGGCGGCGCGCTGCTCAAAGGCTTCGAGGCGTCGTCTTGGTTCGGCCTGCTCGCGCCGGCCGGCACGCCGGCCGACGTGATCGCGCGCGTGCAGCAGGAGGTGGCCAAGTCGCTGGCCAGCGCCGCGGTGAAAGAGCGCCTGGTGTCTCAAGGGGCGATCCCGGGCGGCATCGCGCCACCCGAGTTCGCGCGTTTCATCGACGCCGAAACGAAGAAGTGGGCTCAGGTGGTGAAGGTGTCGGGCGCCAAAATCGACTGAGGCCTCAGCCGATCCACACCACGGCCTTGCGCGCGCCGACCCAGCTCTCGTAGCGCGGCGCGTACACCTCTTCGATGCGGTTGCGCTTGACCTTGAAGGTCGGCGTGATGAAACCGTTGTCCACCGTCCACGGCTCGGTCACCACCACCAGGCAATCGAGCTGCTCGTGCGGATCGAGCGCCGCGTTGACATGGCTGAGGTGCGCACTCAATGATTGTTCGAGTGCGCCGCGCGCGCCGTTGTCGCCGACCCGCGCGGCCGCCTGCGGATTGAGCATCACCACGCCGAGCGGTTGGCCCAGGTTGGCGCCGGTGACGCAACACGCTTCGATGGCATCGTGCATGACCAGCTTGTCCTCGATCGGCGCCGGTGCGACGTACTTGCCCTTGCTGGTCTTGAACAGGTCCTTCACACGGCCGGTGATGCGCAGGTTGCCCTCGGCATCGAGCACGCCCTTGTCTCCGGTGTGCAGCCAGCCGTCTTCGGTGAAGGTTTCACGCGTCAGCTCGGGCTCCTTGTAGTAGCCGAGCATCACCCCCGGGCTCTTGACCTGAATCTCGCCGCTCTTCGGGTCGAGGCGCGACTGCACACCTTCATACGGCAGGCCCACCGTGCCCGGACGCGACACCCCGGGCAGCGTGGCATGCGAGACGCCGCAGTTCTCGGTCATGCCGTAGACCTCGACGATGCTCAAGCCCAGCCGCTCGTACCACCGCAGCAACTCGGGCGGCATCGGCGCGGCGCCACCGGCGGCGAAGTCGCAATCCTGCAGGCCCAGCGCCGACAGCACCTTGCGTCGCACGATGCCGCGGAGGATCGGAATGCCCAGCAGCCGCTGCAGCTTGGCCGGCGGCATCTTGGCGTGCACCCCCTGCTGGAACTTGACCCACAAGCGCGGCACCGAGAAGAAGGCCGTCGGCCGCGCACGTTGCAGATCGGCGGTGAACGTGTCCAGGCTTTCGGCAAAGAACACGTGCATGCCGGTGGCCAGGATGCCGTGCTCAACCAACGTGCGCTCCGCCACGTGCGACAGCGGCAGATAGCTCAACATGCGCGCCTTCGGGTTGATCGCGTCGACGCGCTTCAAGCCCGACGTCACCGACCAGGCGAACGTGGCAAAGCTGTGCATCACGCCTTTGGGCGCGCCGGTGGTGCCCGAGGTGTACATGATGGTGGCGAGCTCGTCGCCGTCGCGCACCGGCTCGCCGGCCATCGGCGCGGTGCGCGCCATGATGTCGTCCCATTGCGGGTGGTTCGTCGACGGCGCCAGCGGCATCGCGATGCACGGCAGCGACGCCGGTACACCGGGCTTCATGCCTTCCCAGCCGTCGAGTTTGCCGACGAACAGCAGCTTGGACTCGCTGTGCGCGAGGATCTGCCGGATCGTGTCGGCGGCCAACGTGGGATACAGCGGCACCGACACGCCGCCCACCATCCAGATCGCCCAGTCGGCCATCAGCCACCAAGCGGTGTTCTTCGACAGCAGCGCCACGCGATCGCCGGGTGCGATGCCCTGTGTCTTCAGGTGCGCTGCCATGCGCCGTGTCTGGTCGAGCACCTGCTTCCAGGTGAATTCGCGCACGGCGCCACCGCCCATCGGCTGGGTCAGCACCACGTGGTCCGGCGACGTGCGTTCCCAGTGGTACAGCCGTTGCAACGCCAGGGTGTCGGGCGAAACTTGGGTGGCGCTCATGGGGGGCCTCTTGGTTTGCGGACTCGAAGCCGCGGCAGGCTTGCGGCGCGAGCAGCGTAGCCTGTCGCCCCGTCCGGTGGCTCGGGGCTTTCCTGGTCCGTGGCGCCCGGGTACCCCTTGAAATCGGGCGTTCGAGCAGCGCCCCGGCCGAACCGCCTTCGCGCGGGAGCCGGCGATCGTGCGAGGCGCGCTCAGCGCCCGTGGGCCATGGCCTGCGCGAGTTGGTCCTGCACGCGGCGCGCGGCGCGCAGCAGCCCGTGCGTGTCGACGTCGCACAGCGGCGCAATGCGCACCACACGCTCGTCGAGCGCCTCGTCGTCGTCGCCCACCATCGACGCCGCCACCACCGAAAGCGCCAGGATCGAACGGCGACTCGGCGCCTGCGGCACGTCGAGGTCGGCCTGTGCCGCCACGTGGTGACGCACCGACACGAGGGCGGCGGGGCTCAGCCCCCATGATTCACAAAGCGCGGCACCCAGCGCGTCGTGGCTGACGCCGAAGGCGGCGGCTTCCAGTTCGACCAGTTCGACATCGTTCGATGCGGCACGCATGACCGAACGGTAGTGGTCGGGCGCGTGGCGGAACAAGACCGCCTTGCCGCACTCCTCGAACAAGCCCGCCGAGTGCGCGGCCCAGGCGTCCATCTGCAGCGATGTGGCCAGGCGGCCCATCACCAGACCGCGCTTGGCCGCCCGTTGCCACAGCGCCTGCAGTTCCGCGGTCGGCGGAAACACCGCGCGCAACCCGATTTCCAGCACGATGCCCCCGACCTCGCGCGTGCCGAGGTAGGTGATGGCCTGCTGCACCGTCTGCACCCGGCCCGACAGGCCGTACAGCGACGAGTTGACAGCCTTCAGCACCGCCGCGGCCAGCGCCATGTCGGACTGGATCAACGCCGACAGCGCGGCCATGTTGGTCTGGTCCTCGGCCATCAGCAGGCTCAAGCGCATCAGCGATTCGGGCTGACTCGGGAGGTCGATGTCGAGGCTTCGGAGTTTGGGATCCACGGGCATGGCAGTTGGCGCGTCAGACGACGACGCGCGAGGCATGGAAAAGCGCCCCCAGCCTAGGGCCGTGATGGCGACCCCGATCGCGCGATTCGCGGCCGCACAGCCGCGCAATTCCGCCGACCGCGCCTGCAAGCAAGCGACGTGATGCGCACCCCAAAAGACGAAGCGCCAGACTTTTGGTCTGGCGCCCGACGTTTGTCTCCTCAACCCCAACCCTGCTTGCACCTGCCGTCACAACGGTCAGGCACTCGCGGTGGGCGAACTGTAGAAGGGCACCCACGCGCCAACATCGGGACTAACCCCGGCGCAATCGCACCAACTTGGTGTGCGGTTGCGGGCCGCGTGTCAAGCCGCTGCCGCGTCGGCGAGCATCCACTCCGCCGCCCGCTCTGCAATCATCATCGTCGGCGCGTTGGTGTTGCCACTGGTGATGGTCGGCATCACGCTCGCATCGGCCACACGCAGCCCGCGGACTCCGAGCACGCGCAGGCGCGCATCGACCACCGCCAGCGGATCGTCCGCGCGCCCCATCTTGCAGGTGCCGACCGGATGGAAGATCGTGGTGCCGATGTCGCCGGCGAGCCGCGCCAGTTCGTCGTCGCTCTGGAACTGCACGCCCGGACGCACCTCGCGCGGTGCATAGCCGGACAGCGCCGGCATCTGCACGATGCGACGAGTCAAGCGAAGCGAATCGGCGGCGACACGACGGTCGGCGTCGGTCGACAGGTAATTCGCGAGGATCGATGGCGCCTCGTCGAATCGCGGCGAACGGATGCGCACGTGGCCGCGCGATTGCGGATTGAGATTGCACACGCTGGCGGTGAAGGCGTCGGTGCGGTGCAGCGGCTCGCCGAACGCATCGAGCGACAACGGCTGCACGTGGTATTCGATGTTCGGCCACTCGTGCTCGGATGACGAGCGCGTGAAGCAGCCGAGTTGCGACGGCGCCATGCTCATCGGCCCGCTGCGCGTCAGCAGATACTGCAGGCCGATCCGGGCTTTGCCGAGCCAAGAACTGGCCAACGTGTTGAGCGTGCGCACGCCCCGCACCGAAAACACGGCGCGAATCTGCAGATGGTCCTGCAGGTTCTCGCCGACGCCGGGGCGCTCGACGCGCGGCGCCACACCGTGCCGCTGCAGCAGCGCGGCCGGCCCGATGCCCGACAGTTGCAGCAGTTGCGGCGAACCGATGGCACCGGCGGCGAGCACCACCTCGCGCTCGGCAAACACCACCTGCGGCGCGGCACCGGCGCGCACCAACTCGACACCGTGCACGCGCGGCACGGATGCGTCGTCGCACAGCAATCGGGTTGCGTGTGCGCCGGTCCAAACCAGCAGGTTGCTCCGGTGCCGCACTGGGCGCAGAAAGGCCTTGTTCGCGTTCCAGCGCACGCCGGCGCGTTGGTTGACCTCGAAGTAGCCCACGCCTTCGTTGTTGCCGCGATTGAAGTCGCCTTGCGCAGGGATTCCAGCCTCTTGCGCGGCCAGCGCGAACGCATCGAGCACCTGCCATGACAAGCGCTGGCGCTCGACGCGGTACTCGCCGCCGGCGCGGCGCCCGCGACGGTCGAAACCGGGCGCCGCATGCCATGCGTCGGTGCCGCGCCAGTGGTCTTCGTGGCGCAGGAAATGCGGCAGGCAGGCGCGCCAGGTCCAGGCGTCGTCGCCCACCGCCGCAGCCCAGCCGTCGTAATCACGACTCTGGCCACGCATGTAGATCATGCCGTTGATGCTGGTGCAGCCGCCGAGCACCTTGCCGCGCGGGTAACGCAGACTGCGCCCGTTCAGCCCCGGGTCCGGATCGGTGTTGAACAGCCAGTCGGTGCGCGGATTGCCGATGCAGTACAGGTAACCGACCGGGACGTGGATCCACACGTAGCCGTCGTGGCTGCCGGCCTCGATCAGCAGCACGCGCACGAGCGGATCGGCGCTGAGGCGGTTGGCGAGCAGGCATCCGGCGGTGCCGGCGCCGACCACGATGTAGTCGAAACGCGGCGCATCGGCTGGTGTGTTGGGCATCAAAGTTTTTCGGCTTGGCGATGCGGCTTCGGCGCCACACTTCCAGCGCGCTATTGCACGGCAAAAGACCCTGCCCGCACGTTGCGGGTTTGCCCGGAGCCGGGGCGATGGCGGTCCTTGAGACTTATGCTGATAATCCAGCCGGGGTAGTTGTTTGCCCACGGCCCTTGTTTGGAGGCGGCGCCTTTGCTTGATCGGTTCACGCTGGGTTGAAGCTCCACTTGGATTACTTGAACTGAGAAGGAGCTTCCCCGCATGGGAAACAAGCTGTATGTCGGCAACCTCGCGTATTCGGTGCGCGACGAGTCGTTGCAGGCTGCGTTCGCGCAATTCGGCACCGTCACATCGGCCAAAGTCATGATGGACCGCGAGACTGGCCGCTCCAAGGGTTTCGGTTTCGTCGAGATGTCCAGCGCGGTCGAAGCGCAGGCCGCCATCAACGCCATGAATGGTCAACCCCTTGAGGGCCGGGCCATCGTGGTGAACGAGGCACGCCCGCGCGAAGAACGCCCGGGTGGTTTCGGCGGCGGTGGTGGCGGTGGCCGTGGCCCTTACGGCGGCGGTGGCGGCGGCGGTGGCCGCGGCTCCTACGGCGGAGGCGGTGGTGGTGGCGGCGGCTACGGCGGTGGGGGTGGCGGCGGCGGCGGTGGTCGCAGCCCCTACGGCACCGGGCGCGGGCCGCGCGGTGGCGGCGGTCAAGGCTACTGAGCGAACACCGCGTTCAATGCCTCGGTCAAAGGGCGCCTGCGGGCGCCCTTTGACGTTTCGGCGTCCGCCATTCAGGCGCCAGACCGGCGCGGTTTGCGGGCTCGCCCGGCGAGCAGCCGATCGAACACACTGTTTGGCAACACGCGCAGCAGTTTGGCCACCACACCCATCTGCCACGGGATCACACGATAGCTGCGGCCGGCCACGATGGTGTCCATCGCCACCTCGGCAAAGCGTGTAGCCGGCATCAGAAACGGCATCGAATACGGATTGCCGCGCGTCAGCGGCGTGTCGATGTACCCCGGCACGATCGTCACCACCCGCACACCGAACGGCCGGCACTCACCGCGCAGGCTCTCGCAATAGGCGATCACCGCTGCCTTGCTCGCGCAATAGGCAGCATGGCCCGGCAAGCCACGGATGCCAGCGACGCTCGCGATGCCCACGAGAGCACCGACGCGGCGCTGGCGCATGGGCTCGATGAACGGCTGAAACGTCGCGGCCAATCCGAGGTTGTTGGTGTCGAGCGTCGCGCGCAACACCTCGAGATCCTCGAGCAGCGCGCTGTCGATGCCGGTGCTGATGCCAGCGTTGGCGATCACCACTTGCGGCAGGCCCTGGCGTTCAATGCACGCCCGCCCGGTCGCGGTGATCGCGGCGACGTCACGCACGTCGGACGCGTACACCTGCACCGCCGGCTCGCGCATGCCCTGCGCCTGCGCCCAGGCGCGCAGCTCGTCCTCGCGCCGCGCCACCAGCGCGAGACGCCATCCCTTGGTATGGAACTGCGCGGCCAGCGCCTGGCCAATGCCGCTCGACGCACCGGTGATGAAGGCCAGTGGCGGCCCGCTGTTCATGGCGTTGGGCGTGCCGGCTGCATGCGGGTGGTGGTGCGCGGCGCAAAGCTGCTGCGCACGGGTGGGTTCAGCAGCACGCGCTGCGCCAGATTGTCGACATCGATGCCGCCAGCGTGAATCTCGTCGTCACCTTGCCGCACACGCACCGGCAGGTGCGACCGCACGCGTTCGGTCTGCACGAACACATGCAGGAACTCGCCTTCGATTTCCAGCGGCAAGCCGCCGCGCACCTGCGCCACGACCTTGGCACCCCCGCTGAGTTGCCACTCGCTGGCGTCGCCATTGGCCAATGCACG
>DATKJN010000161.1:0-3515 GCA_035543655.1 Burkholderiaceae bacterium
GTGGGTGCGCTGGTCGCCGGCTGGGCCACGCCGACCGAATGCGCCGCGGTCGGCGCGTTCGCGACGCTGGTGTTCGCCGCCGCCTACCGTTCGCTGACGCTCAGCGCGTTGATGCGCGCGCTGCGCGGCACGGCGGCGATCTCGGCGATGATCCTGTTCATCATCCTCGGTGCGACCACCTTCGCGCAGATCCTGTCGTTCTCGGGCGCCAGCAACGGCCTCGTGCAGACCATCACCGGCCAGGCTTTCAGCACCGGCGCCATCGTGGTGGCGATGATGGCGATGCTGATCTTTCTCGGCATCTTCGTCGACCAGGTCAGCATGATGATGATCACGCTGCCGATCTTCATGCCGGTGGTGCAGACCTTGGGCATCGACCCGGTGTGGTTCGGCGTGATGTACCTGATCTGCATGCAGCTCGGCCTGCTGCTGCCGCCGCACGGCCTGCTGCTGATGACCATGCGCGGCGTGGCGCCGCCCGAGGTGCGCATGGGCCACATCTTCGCGGCCGTGGTGCCCTACGTGGCGATGAGCCTGCTGTTGCTGGCGGCGGTGTTCTGGATCCCCGCCATCGCCACCTGGCTGCCGCGCTGGATCGGCTAGGGCCGCGCGCGCGCTCGACGGCGCTGGCCGCGCTGGGCTCTCGCGCCTATATAGTCACGCCGGCTGGCGGCAGCTGTGCATGCCGCGCTCGGCATGGGCCATGAACCACTGAGCACCCCAACGATCGGAGTTGTCATGTCGCGCGCGTTTGCGCGTCGCCTGTTGCGTGAGCCCCTGCTGCACTTCTTCCTGCTCGGCGCCGTGTTGTTCGGCCTGTACGGTGGGCTGCATGGCGGCTTGGGGAAGGCGCCCGACGAGATCGTGGTGTCGCGCAACCAGCTGCAGAGCCTGCACAAGCAGTTCCAGCTGACCCGACAACGCGCGCCGACCCCGCAGGAGCTGCGAGAGCTCGTCGACAGCTGGGTGCGCGAGGAGATCCTCTACCGCGAGGGCATCGCGATGGGTCTCGATCGCGACGATTCAATCGTGCGGCGCCGGGTCGCACAGAAGCTGGAGTTCATCAGCCAGGAGGCGACCCCTGCCATGCCCACGCCGCAGGACCTGCAGGCCTGGCTCGACGCCCATCCGACCCGCTATCTCGTCGAGCCCCGGTACTCGCTGCGGCAGGTGTACTTCAATCCGCAGCGCCGCGGCGACCGGCTGCAGGCCGACGTGGCTGCTGCGCGGCGCGCGCTTCAGGTCGGCCAGCCGGTCAACGGCGATGCGACGCTGCTGCCGGCCGCGCTGCAGGATGCGCGTGCATTCGAGGTCACGCGCACGTTCGGCAGCGAGTTCGCGCAGGCACTCGAGACCTTGCCGGTCGGATCGTGGCAGGGCCCCATGCGTTCGGCGTTCGGCTTGCATCTGGTGATGTTGACGGCACGCGAGCCAGGCCGCCAGGCCACGCTCGACGAGGTGCGCGCGCCGCTCGAGCGCGACTGGCTGCAGGCACGGACGCAGGCGGCGCAGGAGGCCTTCTTCAAGCGGCTGCGCGCCAAGTACAGCGTTCGCATCGAGGCGGCCGATGGCGCACCCGGCGGGCGCGACGCAGCGGTGAACCCTTGAAGTGCCTGCCCAACGCCATGCAGCGGTGGCAGTGGCTGATGGGCCTGCTGTTGTGGGGCCTCGCAGCGGCCGTGCACGCCGACATCTTCCGGCCCGCGTACCTCGAGCTGCGTGAGGCCGGGCCCGATGCCAGCGGCGATAGCCGCTACGACGTCACCTGGAAGGTCCCGGCGCTGGGCGAATCCCGCCTCGCGGTGCAGGTGCGCTTTCCACCGGGCACCCGGTCGGTCACGCCGCAGCACAGCATCCTGGTCAACAACGCCCACTTGGAGCGCTGGCAGATCGCGCGCACCGGTGGCCTCGTCGGCCAGACGGTGAGCATCGAAGGGTCCGCCTCGGGCGTCACCGACGTCATCGTTCGCGTCGAAAGGCAAGACGGCACGAGCCAGGTCGAGCGCCTGGTGCCGCAACACTTGAGCTTCACCGTGCAGGCGCCCACCAGCAGCGGCGAAGTCGCCTGGTCGTATCTCGTGCTGGGTGTCCAGCACATCCTGGGCGGCGCCGACCACCTGCTGTTCGTGCTCGCGCTGTTGCTGATCGTTCGTGGTGGCCGGCGCATCGTCGCCACGGTCACGGCATTCACGGTGGCGCACAGCATCACGCTGGTCGCCGCCACGCTCGGCTGGATGCGTGTGCCCAGCCCACCGGTCGAGGCGATGATCGCGCTCAGCATCGTGTTCGTGGCGGCGGAGATCGTTCGTGGTTTGGGCGGCCGGCCTGGGCTGACCGCACGAGCGCCCTGGTTGGTGGCGTTCAGCTTCGGCCTGCTGCACGGCCTTGGATTTGCCGGCGCATTGGCCGAGGTCGGCCTGCCGCAGAAGGCCATCCCGATCGCGCTGCTGACGTTCAACGTGGGCGTCGAAGTCGGCCAACTGGTCTTTGTCGCCGGCGTGATGGTGATGCGTCGGCTGCTCGCGCGCGCACCCGCCGCCAGGCACGCATGGATGCCCTGGGTCGTGCCCTATGCGATCGGCGCGCTGGCGATGTTCTGGGTCATCGAGCGCATCGAGGCGTTCTTCTAGGCAGCTATATTGCGGCTGCCGAAGGCCGTGGGCAGCTGTTCGGAGTTCCGATCGAAACCACCGAGCACAAAGGCACCATCAGATGAACCCGCCAGCAGCGTTGAAGTCGTCCGTCACCACTTTGCTGCATGCCGCTGCGCTGTTCGCGGTGGCCGCTGCCGCCCTCGCGCACGATGCCGGTACGCCCGACCCCAAGAATGCCGAGAGGCTGGCCAAGAAGCCCGCATATTCGCCCTATGTCGGCCGCGACTACCCGACGCGGCCGTTGTTCGGCGACACGCACTTGCACACGTCGTTCTCGATGGATGCCGGCGCGTTCGGCGCCCGGGTCGGGCCGCGCGACGCCTACCGCTTTGCCCGCGGTGAAGAGCTCAATGCGTCGTCGGGGCAACCGGTGAAGCTGGCTCGGCCGCTGGACTTTCTGGTGGTGACCGACCACTCCGACAACATGGGGTTCTTCCCCGATCTGTTCGCCGGCAAGGCCGAGGTGCTGGCCGATCCCACCGGCCGCAGGTGGTACGACATGATCCAGGCGGGCAAGGGCGGCGAGGCGGCGATCGACATCATCGTGCAGTTTTCGCAGGGCACTTTTCCGAAGAACCTGATGTACTTTCCGGGCACGCGTGCCTACAAGGGCGCGTGGCAAGAGACCATCGACGCGGCCGAGAAGTACAACGAGACGGGCCGCTTCACCGCTTTCATCGGTTTCGAGTGGACATCGAACACCGGCGGCAACAACCTGCACCGCAACGTCATCTTTCGCGACAACGGCGACAAGGCGAGCCAGGTCGAGCCGTTCACCGTGTACCCGCCGCTCGGCAGCGACAACCCGCGCGACTTGTGGAAGTGGATGGCCGCCTACGAGCAGAAAACCGGCGGCAGCGT
>DATKJN010000162.1:0-5995 GCA_035543655.1 Burkholderiaceae bacterium
TGACGAGAACTTCAAGGCGGCTGCGGCCGGCGCAGATTGGAGCAAGACCTTCTACCAGGTGCTGACCGATCAGCCGGGCAAGGATGCGTGGCCGATCACCGGTGCCACCTTCATCATGATGCACAAGCTGCAGGACAAGCCTGCGCAGGCCGCCGCGGTGCTGAAGTTCTTCGACTGGGCCTACAAGGATGGCGACAAGATGGCCGCCGACCTCGAGTACGTGACCCTGCCCGACAACGTCAAAGCGCTGGTGCGCAAGCACTGGGGCGAGATCAAGGACGCTGGCGGCAAGGTGGCCTACGCCAACAAGTGATGCACGTTGCATCGGAGCCCACCACCCATGGCCGCTACACTGCCCGCTGCTGCTTTCCCTGGGCAGGAGGAGATGCCACGCTCCGAACCGGCGCCGCGCCCACCGGCGCGCGCGGCGCGCAGCCCTTGGGCCGATCGCGCCTTCGCCGCCGCCGCGCTCACCGCCGCCCTGATCACGCTGGCGCTGCTGGCCGGCATCATCGTGTCGCTGGTCATCGGC
This sequence comes from Burkholderiaceae bacterium, assembly GCA_035543655.1. Taxonomy (GTDB): domain Bacteria; phylum Pseudomonadota; class Gammaproteobacteria; order Burkholderiales; family Burkholderiaceae_C; genus JAEUPI01. The sequence continues at coordinate 533 of DATKJN010000162.1, forward strand.
GCTGCACCGGCGATCCACGAGTATGGGTTGTCGTTCCTGGTGCGCTCCGAGTGGGACCCGGTGCAGAACCGCTATGGCGGCCTGGTGATGATCTACGGCACGCTGATGAGCTCGGCCATCGCGTTGCTGATCGCCGTCCCGGTGAGCTTCGGCATTGCGCTGTTCCTCACCGAGCTGTCGCCGCGCTGGCTGAAACGGCCGCTCGGCATCGCGATCGAGTTGCTGGCGGCGGTGCCGTCGATCGTCTACGGCATGTGGGGCTTGCTGGTGTTCGGGCCGATCCTCGCCACCTGGGTGCAAGGACCGCTGCAGTCGATGTTCGGCACGACGCCGCTGCTGGGCGCGTTGTTCTCTGGACCCCCGGTGGGCCTCGGCCTTCTCGCGGCGGGCATCATCCTCGCGATCATGATCATCCCGTTCATCGCCTCGGTGATGCGCGATGTGTTCGAGGTCACGCCACCGATGCTGAAGGAGTCGGCCTACGGGCTCGGCGCCACCACCTGGGAGGTGATGTACAAGGTGGTGCTGCCCTACACCAAGACCGGTGTGGTCGGCGGCATCATGCTGGGCCTCGGGCGCGCGTTGGGCGAGACGATGGCGGTGACTTTCGTCATCGGCAACATGAATCAGCTCAACTCGCTGTCGTTGTTCGAGGCCGCCAACAGCATCACCTCGGCGCTGGCCAATGAATTTGCCGAGGCGGGCGCAGGCCTGCACCAGGCTTCGCTGATCTACCTCGGCCTGGTGCTCTTCTTCATCACTTTCGTCGTGCTGTCACTGTCGAAGCTGCTGCTGATGCGCTTGCAGTTGGGCGAGGGAAAGAAGTCGTGAGCCGCGCGCTCGCATTCGACGAGGCCAAGCTGGCGCTGCACCGCAGGCGCAAGCGGCTCAATGCGGTGGCCCTCGCGCTGTCGTTGGCCGCCATGGCGTTCGGCGTGTTCTGGCTGATCTGGATCCTGTTCGAGACACTGCGCCTGGGTGTCGGCGGCTTGAGCTGGCAGGTGCTGACCGAGATGACCCCGCCGCCTCAGGCCGATGTCGGCGGCCTGGCCAATGCGATCTACGGTTCGCTGATGATGGTGGGGCTGGCCACCGCGCTCGGCACGCCGATCGGCATTCTGGCGGGCATCTACCTGGCCGAGTACGGCCAGCGCACGGTGCTCGGCCGTATCACGCAGTTCATCAACGACATCCTGCTGTCGGCACCGTCGATCGTGATCGGCTTGTTCATCTATGCGGTGGTCGTCGCCCGTGTGAAGACCTTCTCCGGCTGGGCCGGTGTGCTGGCATTGGCGCTGATCGTGATCCCGGTGGTCGTGCGCACCACCGAGAACATGCTCAACCTGATCCCCAACGCGCTGCGCGAGGCCGCCTACGCGCTCGGCGCACCGAAGTGGAAGGTGATCCTGTCGATCACACTGAAGGCCGCACGCGCCGGCGTGGTCACCGGGGTGCTGCTCGCCGTGGCGCGCATCGCAGGCGAGACGGCGCCATTGCTGTTCACGTCGCTGTCGAACCAGTTCTGGACCAGCAACCTGGGCGAGCCGATGGCCAGCGTGCCGGTCACGATTTTCAAGTTCGCGATGAGCCCATATGCCAACTGGCAATCGCTGGCCTGGGTCGGCGTGTTTTTGATCACCTTGGGCGTGCTGGGTCTGAACATCCTGGCTCGCGTGATGTTCCGCAACAAGAACTGAAGGCCCCGATGCAAGCTCTGGCAGAAGCCCCTGCGAAAGCGCCGGTCAAGGCGGAGAAGACCAAGATCGCGGTGCGCGACCTCAATTTCTTCTACGGCAGTTTCCAGGCACTCAGGCGCATCAACCTGGAGATTCCCGAGCGGCGCGTCACCGCGTTCATCGGGCCGTCGGGTTGCGGCAAGTCGACCCTGCTGCGCACCTTCAACCGCATGTACGAGCTGTACCCCGAGCAGCGCGCCGATGGCCACATTCTGCTCGATGGCGACAACATTCTCGACCGGCGCTTCGACGTCAGCTTGATCCGCGCCAAGATCGGCATGGTGTTCCAGAAGCCGACGCCGTTCCCGATGTCGATCTACGACAACATCGCATTCGGTGTCCGCCTGTTCGAAACTCTGCCGCGCACCGAGATGGACGAACGCGTCGAGTGGGCGCTGCGAAAGGCGGCGCTTTGGAACGAGGTGAAGGACAAACTGCAGCAAAGCGGCGCCGGCCTGTCGGGCGGTCAGCAACAGCGCCTGTGCATCGCGCGCGGCATCGCCATCCGTCCGGACGTGCTGCTGCTCGATGAGCCCTGCTCGGCGCTGGACCCGATCTCCACCGGCAAGATCGAGGAGCTGATCCACGAGCTGAAGAACGACTACACGGTGGTGATCGTCACGCACAACATGCAGCAGGCGGCACGCTGCTCCGACTACACCGCCTACATGTACTTGGGCGACCTGATCGAGTTCGGTCCCACGGCCGAGCTGTTCATGAAGCCCAAGCAGAAGGACACGGAAGACTACATCACCGGACGGTTCGGATGAATCGACGCGACAACCTCACCCTGCGGTTCGGATGACAATCACGGCATTGACCCCCATGAACGACAAACACCTCTCGACCCAGTTCGATGCCGAGCTCAGCACCATCTCGGGCCGCGTGCTCGAGATGGGCGGATTGGTCGAGTCGCAGGTGGCGCAGGCCGTCTACGCACTGACCACGTTCAGCGGCGACGTGGCCACCCAGGTGCTGGAGCAGGAGCAGCGCGTCAATGCGCTGGAGGTCGAGATCGACCGCGACCTGTCCACCATCATCGCGCGGCGGCAGCCGACGGCGCGCGACCTGCGCCTGCTGATCGCCGTGTCCAAGACCATCGGCAACCTGGAGCGCATCGGCGACGAAGCGGCGCGCATCGGGCGCACGGTTCAGCGCCTGCTCAACGCCGGGGTGTCCAGCCGCATGCGGTTGCCGGTGGCCGACTTGCAGTTTGAATCCGAGCTGGCGACGCGCCAGCTGCGCAAGGTGCTCGATGCGTTCGCGCGCCTCGACGTCGAGGCCGCGCTCGAGGTCTTGAAGCAGGACGACCAGATCGACCGCGAATTCGACGGCCTGATGCGCAAGCTGATCACCTACATGATGGAAGACCCACGCACCATTTCGGCGAGCATTGATTTGGTTTTCGTGGCCAAGGCGATCGAGCGCGTGGGTGACCATGCGAAGAACCTGGCCGAGGTGATCATCTACATCGTGAAGGGCGCCGACGTGCGCCACAACACGCCCGAGGCCGTGGCGTCGATGGTGCGTTGACATGGCGGTTTCATGAGTCGCATCCTGGTTGTCGAAGACGAGATCGCGATCGCGGAATTGATCGCGCTGAACCTGCGCCATGCGGGACACGAGGTGTCGATCGCCGTCGACGCCGAACAGGCGGGTGCGGAGGTCGACGCGGTGCTGCCCGATCTGGTGGTGCTCGATTGGATGCTGCCGGGGCAATCGGGCCTCGCACTGGCGCGTCGCTGGCGCGCCGACGGGCGCACCCAGGGCCTGCCGCTGATCATGCTCACCGCGCGCGGCGAAGAGAGCGACAAGATCGCCGGCCTCGACGCCGGCGCGGACGACTACCTCACCAAGCCGTTCTCGACGCAGGAGCTGATGGCACGCATCCGCGCCGTGCTGCGACGCAAGGCGCCCGAGGCGCTCGACGAGGCGGTGACGGTGGGCCATCTCAAGGTCGATCCGGCGACGCGGCGCGTGATCGCGGGCGAGCAAGAGCTGCGGCTGGGTCCCACCGAGTTCAAGCTGCTCCATTTCCTGGTCACGCATCCGGAGCGTGTGCACAGCCGCAAGCAATTGCTCGATCGCGTGTGGGGCGACCACGTGTTCATCGAGGAGCGCACGGTCGACGTGCACGTGAAGCGCCTGCGCGACGCGCTGGCGCCGGCTCGCTGCGCATCGATGGTGGAGACGGTGCGGGGTGTGGGCTATCGCCTGGTCAAACCATCGACCTCGCTGGTGACGCCGTAGGCGCGCGGCGCTCATGATGGTCTGGCTGCTGCCCCGTGTGTTTGCGGCGCTGGCCGTGGCCGCCTTCGGAGGGACGATCGGCTACTTGATCGGTGATGCATTCGGCTCGCACCGCCCATCATGGGCGTTCGTGGGTGCGTTCGTCGGTGTCGCGTTGGCCGTGACCTACGATTTGCTGCGCGCGCGCCCGCTGTTGCTGTGGCTGCGCGGCCCGCAGACGCAGGGCGCGCCGCGGAACGAAGGCTTCTGGGGCGAGATGGCGTATCGCGTCGAGCGCGCGCTGCGCAGCCGCGAGCAGGAGCTCGAACAAGAGCGCCGGCGCCTGACCCAGTTGCTGTCGGCGATCGATGCGTCGCCGAACGGTGTGGTCTTGATCGACGACGACGAGCGCATCGAGTGGTGCAACGCCACCGCGGCCGATCACCTGGGCATCGACCCGGTGCGCGACCTTCGGCAGCGCGTGACCAACCTCGTGCGCGCGCCTGCGTTCGTGGCGCACCTGCAGTCGCGCCGTGCGGACCAGGCGGTCACGTTCTCGTCGCCGGGACGGCCGGGCACCCTGTCGGTGTGGGTGCGGCCCTACGGTGACGAAGGCCACCGCCTGCTGCTGACGCAGGACATCACCGAACGACTGCGCACCGACGAGATGCGGCGCGACTTCGTGGCCAACGTGTCGCACGAGATCCGCACGCCGCTCACCGTGCTTGCAGGATTCGTCGACACGATGAACCAGATCGAACTCACCGAGAGCGAGCGGCGTCGGGTGCTCACTCTGATGACCGAGCAGGCCGGGCGCATGCGCGCGCTGCTGGATGACCTGCTGTTGCTGGCGCAGCTGGAAAGCGGCCCTCGTCCACCGGTGGATCGCTGGGTCGAGATCGAGCCCCTGATGCGGCGGCTGCAGGCCGATGCGCACACGTTGTCGGCCGGCCGGCACACGCTGCAGTTCGAGGGCGGCGTTGGCGCCATGATCGCCGGCGCCGAAGCCGAGTTGTTCGGCGCCATGCTGAACCTGGTCGTCAACGCGGTGCGCTACACGCCGGCGGGCGGCACCATCCGCGTCGGCTGGCAGCAGCGCATGCAAGGCGGTGGCGTGTTCGAAGTGCGCGACACCGGCGTCGGCATCGCGCGCGAGCATCTCGCGCGGCTGGGGGAGCGCTTTTATCGGGTGGACGATGGCCGCTCGCGCAGCACCGGTGGCACCGGATTGGGCTTGGCCATCGCCAAGCACACCGCGCAGCGGCACGGCGGCGAAATGCAGGTCGACAGCGAGCCGGGCAAGGGCTCGACCTTCCGGCTGGTGTTTCCGCCGGCGCGCGTGCATCAGCGCAGCGCCGAAGCCACCGAGCCGCTCAGCGCCGAAACACGCCGGTGATCTCGTCGCGGTCGGTTGGCCGCCGCTCCAGCGCGACGGTCTGCCAGCCGGGTGGCGGCAGCGGGGGATTGGCCAGCGTGCCGGCCTTGACCCAGATCGGGC
>DATKJN010000163.1:0-2955 GCA_035543655.1 Burkholderiaceae bacterium
CCTGCGTGCCGAGCCGGGCCGCGCGAATGCGCAACAGACCGTCACCATCCATCTCGATATCCATCGGTCTTGTCTCCATCCGAATCGGTTCTCAACCCGCAGAGTAAACCCGGAAGGCGATCACGCTTCAGTCCAATGCGATAAAAACGAAATGACCCCGGTGCAGAACCTTCCCGCCACGGGGCTGACGAGGGAAAGCGGCATTGCTGCGCTGCGATAGTCCGCTTCGGCCGCGGGGTCTTGCGCGTTAGGGATGCCGCACGGCATTCGATTGACGCGGCCTTCAGCGCACACCACAGTGCCGGCCGGGGGCGCCAGGAGCACACCATGCCATTTGCCGAACTGCGCCAGCGCATGGCGGCCGCGATCACCGCATTCACCGACGCGGTGGCCGCGCGCGTGGCCCCAGGGCTGCCCTGGATCTACCTCGCGCTGCGCCGTGCGTTGATCCCCACGCTGGTGTGGTTGGTGGTGGCGGCGCTGTTCTTCGTCTTGCCGCAGAGCCGCGAGGTGTTGCACGGCCTGAGCGAACCGGTGTTGCAATCGTTCGCCGAGTTCGATCGCACCGACCGCAGCTCGATCAATTTGTGGGCGCTGATCTCCTACGTGGTGACCGCCGTCGTGCTCGGCTTCGCGATCTGGTATTCGGCGCGGTTGCTGTCGACCGTGGACGCCGACCGGGGCGCACCCAACGCGCTGGAGATCGAGCCGGGTCTCGGCGGCCTGAAGGTGGCGACCACCTGGTACCCGCGCGGGCTCGGCGTGTCGGCGCTGGCGGCGGCGATCGGTGCGCTGATCTATGCCAACTACACGCCGCGCCTGTCGCAGGGGCTCGCGCTCGGCCTCGCGGTGTTGGCGATCGCCGGGCCGCTGCTGGTGGCCGTGGGCCGGCTGCTCGGCCGCGATGCGCCATCGCTGAAAGGCAAGGTGTGCATCGCCATCGGTGCGCTCGCCGGCATCATTGGCTTCGTGCTGCTGTGGATGCTGCACTCCAAGTGGCCGATCCGCTTGTGGTGCATCGGCAGCGCCATGCTGCCGGCGCTGCTGTTGTCGTTTCTGGTGCGGCGCCGGCGCATGTTCGCGCAGGCGCAACGCCATGAAGGACACGATGCGGCTCGCGCGCGCGCGTTCGGCGACGCCATCGCGACCATCGTCGTCTTGGCGTTGGGCAGCGGCGTGGCGCTGCTCGCGCTCGCGCTGCTGCCGCCGGTGGTGATGCGCGCCTATGGCTCGGCGGCGGCGGCGCTGTTGTTCCTGGCCGCGGCCGCGCTCACGCTGTCGGGCGCGCAACTGGTGTTTCGCCGTTTCGCCAGCAACGTGCCGGGCTTCACCACCGCGACGCTGGCCATCGTGGCGGTGTTGATCGCCTGGATCGGCGACGAAGACCTCGGCGGCGAGAAGCTCGCGCCGAAGCCGCAGGCGTTGCTGGTGCAGAAGGCGGTGCCGCCCGGCGCCGCGGCCAGCGTGCCGGGCCCGTCGCGCCCGTTGTACGTCAATGCCCATGGCGGTGGCTTGCGCGCCGCGGTGTTCACCGCGCAGGTGCTGGCGCGTGCCGACGACGCGACCTGCGGTGGCTTCGGCAAGCAGGTGGCGGCGTTCAGCGGCGTGTCGGGCGGCAGCGTCGGCATCGCGACGTACCTGCTGGCGCGCCAGGAGCTGGTGGCGCGCGGCGCCTGGGGCGCCTGCGCGCGAGATGCATCGGGCAAGCCGATCGACACGCCATTGGCCGACATCGTGACCGGTGCGCTGGTGCAGGACCACTTGTCGCCGGTGATCAGCCGCATGCTGGCAGTCGACGCGCCGCACCTGTGGGGCTCGCCGGTGCGCGGGCAGGCGCTGCTCGACAGCTGGAACGGCGCGTTGATCCGTTCGCTGCAGGCGCGCTTCGACGACAGCAAGGCCGACGACTTCGCGGCCTTTGCGCTGCCGATGGCGGCATTGACCGGTGGCCTCGACGCGCCGCCCGCGGTGTACTTCAATGCCACCGATGCCGACAGCGGACACATCACCTGGTTCAGCAACACCCAAGGCGGTGTTGCGGCGACCTACCGGCAAGCGGCACGGCCGGTGCAACTCTCGGTGGGCCAGGCGGTGCTGCACAGCGCGCGGTTCCCGATCGTGACGCCGGCCGGTGCGTTCGCCTTGCCGTGGGACGACAAGCACACCGCGCGCCTGGTCGACGGCGGCTATGCAGACAACTCGGGCACGACGACCCTGTTCGACGTGTTCGCGCTCAGCGGCAACACGGCGCCGCGCGTGATCAACATCGACGGCAACCCGAACCCGGACTCCAAGTGCGCCGAGGACGACGGCATCCCGCCGCTGCTCACCGGCGTGCGCGGCCTGCTGCAGGCTCGCACGGCGCATGCGTCGCGTGCGGTCGAGCGGCTGGCGCGGCGCACCGAGGCGCCGCTGGTGTCGGTGCAACTCGACCTCGCCGAGGCGTTGTCGCGCGAGCCGCCGCGCAGCGGCCGCGACATCGACGTGTGCCGGCGCGTGGCCCGCGCGCAGCAGGCGCCGCTCGGTTGGTACATGAGCTACGAGGCCGCAGCGGTGGTGGCGAAGTCGGCCGAGTTCGGTGTCGAACACATCTGCAAGACGCTGCAGCTGCAGTGCGAACCGGCCACGGTGAAGATGCCGCGCGCCGACTGACAGCGCGGCCGTCGTGCGGCGTTGATGCGGGCCCTCGAGCCGGCCGTCACCGCACGATCAGAAGTAGCGGCGCCAGTCGAAGATCAGCCGCAGTCCGATCGAGTGGACGGTCTGCAGATTCACGCCCGGTGCCCCCGGCGGGTAGGTCACCGTCGTGCTCTTCGGAACGTCGGCGGCGGCGTAGAGCTGGATCAGCACGGCCGAACTCTGCTTGGTGTCGAAGGCGCGGTAGGGGCGGTATTCCAGGATCGGCAGGTCGAACAGGATCGACTTGACGTCGACCACGCGCGGTTCGGCGCCGGG
>DATKJN010000164.1:0-3559 GCA_035543655.1 Burkholderiaceae bacterium
AGCCGACCACCGCGCTCGACGTGCTGGTGCAGAAAGACGTGCTGGAGATGATCCGCGAGGTGCAGCGCGAGATGGGTTCGTCGGTGCTGCTGGTCACGCACGACCTCGGCGTGCATGCGCACGTGGCCGATCGCATGGGCATCATGTACGCCGGCAGGCTGGTCGAAGAGGCGCCGACACGCGTGCTGTTCCGCGCGCCGCGCCATCCGTACACCGCGCACTTGATCCAGAGCCTGCCGCGCATCGGCGACCACGCGCCGCGCAAGGCCCTCGAAGGCAACCCGCCGAACCTGGCAGCGCCGCCGCCGGGTTGCCGCTTCCATCCTCGCTGTCCGTTGGCGATGGCGCGCTGCCGCAGCGAGACGCCGCTGATGCAAACGATCGGCAGCGACCACCGCGTTGCCTGCTTCGCGGTGACGCCATGAGCGACGCGACCCAACCCGCGCTGCTCGACGTCGAGCGCGTCGTCAAGACCTACACGCGCGGCGGTCTGCTGGCGCGCGAGCGCATCCGCGCGGTCGACGACGTGAGCTTCCGGCTCGAACCCGGCCGGCCGGAGATCTTTTCGATCATCGGCGAATCGGGCAGTGGCAAATCCACCTTGGCCAAGATGATCCTGCGCATCGAAAAGGCCACCGCGGGCAGCCTGCGCTTCCAGGGCGAAGACCTGGCGCGGGTCCAGGGCCGCGCCGCGGCGCTGCGCTTCATGGCCGACGTGCAGCCGATCTTCCAGAATCCGTTCGAGGCGTTCAATCCGCTGAAGACCCTCGACCACTACCTGTTCATGACCGCGCGGCGCTTCAACGGCGCGGCCGACGACGCCGCGGCGCGGCAGCAGACCGACGCGGCGCTGGTGCAGGTGGGCCTGTCGCTGGCCGAGGTGCGCGGCCGCTATCCGCACGAGTTGTCGGGCGGCCAGTTGCAGCGCGTGGCGGTGGCGCGCGCGCTGATCCCGAAACCCAAGCTGATCGTCGCCGACGAGCCGGTGTCGATGGTCGACGCGTCGCTGCGCATGGCCATCGTCAACCTGTTCAAGACGCTGCGCGACACGCTGGGCATCACCATCGTCTACATCACCCACGACCTGGCGACCGCGTACTACATCTCGGACCGCCTGATCATCATGCAGCGCGGCAAGGTCGTCGAAGGCGGCGACGCGCGCACGGTGCTCGACAACCCGCAGCACCCCTACGCGCGCAGCCTGAAAGAGGCGGTGCTGCTGCCCGACATGTCGCCCGACACGCTCGCGCCAGCGTGATCTCCCCACTCAACCGGAGAAGAGTTCTTCCATGCGCCAAGCCCACGTGCTCGTCGACCGCGATTTCGCGATCGGCCCCACCGACCCGCGCCTGTTCGGCGCTTTCGTCGAACACCTCGGCCGCTGCGTCTACGGCGGCATCTTCGAGCCCGGCCACCCGACCGCCGACGAGCGCGGCTTCCGCCGCGACGTGCTCGACCTGGTGCGCGAGCTGGCGCCGACGATCATGCGTTACCCGGGCGGCAACTTCGTCTCGGGCTACAACTGGGAAGACGGCATCGGCCCGGTCGAGAAGCGACCCACGCGGCTGGACCTTGCGTGGTTCTCCACCGAGCCCAACACCTTCGGCACCAACGAGTTCGTCGACTGGTGCGCCGCCGCGCAGATCGAGCCGATGTTCGCGGTGAACTTGGGCACGCGCGACGGCGATGCTGCGCGCAACCTGGTCGAGTACTGCAACCACCCGGGCGGCACTGCGTGGTCCGACCTGCGCTGCCAGCATGGCTGGGATCAGCCGCACGACATCCGGTTCTGGTGCCTGGGCAACGAGATGGACGGCCCGTGGCAGATGGAGTCGAAGACCGCCACCGAGTACGGCCGCATCGCGGTCGAGGCGGCCAAGATGATGCGCTGGATCGATCCGCGCATCGAGCTGGCCGCGTGCGGCTCCTCCGGCCGCAACATGCCGACCTTCGGCGCGTGGGAGGAGACGGTGCTGGAGCACACCTTCGACCACGTCGAATACATCTCGCTGCACACCTACATCAACAACTACAAGGGCGACACCGAGGCACTGTTGGCCAGCCCCGACCTGATGGACACCTTCATCGACGAGGTGGTGGCCATCGCCGACGCGGTGGCGGCCAAGCGCCGTTCGCCCAAGCGCATCATGCTCAGCTTCGACGAGTGGAACGTCTGGTATCGCACGCGCCGCTCGCGCGCCGAGCGTGTGAAGGAGGGCTGGCCGATCGCGCCGCCGATCCTCGAAGAGATCTATTCGATGGAGGACGCGCTCGCGTTCGGCGGCATGTGCATCTCGCTGTTGAACCACGCCGATCGCGTGAAGGCCGCGTGCCTGGCGCAGCTCGTCAACGTGATCGCGCCGATCATGACCGAGACCGGCGGGCCGGCCTGGCGCCAGACCATCTTCCACCCGTTCGCCGACTTCAGCCGCTTCGGCCGCGGCCAGGTGCTGCGTGCGCGCGTGCAGAGCGACACCTTCGCCGCCAACTACTACGACCCGCGCGGCACCATCGACCAGTTCTTCGCCATCCCAGCCGCGCCGTATCTCAAGCTTTCGGCGGTGGCCGATGAAAAGGGCGGCTTGAACCTGCTCGCGCTCAACCGCGACCTGCGCGGCGAACTGCAGGTCGATGTGACCGCGCGCGGCTTCAAGGGGTTGCAGGTCGCGCAGGCCACCCAGTTGCGCCACGACGACCTGAAGGCGATCAACACGCGACAGACGCCGGACAAGGTCAAGCCAGCGCCGCTGGCCGGCGTGTCGGTGGCGGGTGACCGAGTGCGCATGACGTTGCCACCGGCGTCGTGGAACGTCGTACGCTTGGCGCCGGCCTGACCACGCCGCCGCCCGATGTTCGACCTGCCGCCGCGCCCCGAGTACTTCAGCCCCGAGCACGAAGCCTTTCGCGCCAGCGTGCGCCGCTTCGTCGACGCCGAGATTGCGCCGCATGTCAGCGCCTGGGACGAGGCCGGCACGTTCCCGCGCGAACTGTACGGCAAGGCCGCCGCCGTCGGTCTCATCGGCATGGGCTACCCGGAAGAGTTCGGCGGCACGCCGGCCGATGTCTTTTTCGGCATCGCCGCGGCCGAGGAGGTCGCGCGCGCCGGCTGCGGCGGCGTGCAGGCGAGCCTCGGCTCGCACGGCATCGCATTGCCGCCGATCGTCGCGCATGGCAGCGAGGCGCTCAAGCAGCGTGTGGTGCCGCCGGTGCTGCGCGGCGAGAAGATCGCGGCGTTGTGCATCACCGAGCCGGGCGGCGGCTCGGACGTCGCGGCGCTGAAGACAACCGCTGTGCGCGATGGCGACCACTACGTGGTCAACGGCGAGAAGACCTTCATCACCTCCGGCATGCGGGCCGATTTCCTGACGGTCGCCGTGCGCACCGACCCGGCCAACAAGGGGCCGAGCGGCGTGTCGCTGCTGGTGATCGACGGCGACACGCCGGGGCTGCAGCGCAGCGAGCTGAAGAAGATGGGCTGGTGGTGCAGCGACACCGCACACCTCACGTTCAGCGACTGCCGAGTGCCGGTGGTCAACCGCGTCGGCGCCGAAGGCGAGGG
>DATKJN010000165.1:0-8767 GCA_035543655.1 Burkholderiaceae bacterium
GCGGGATGATCGAGATTGGCACCGACGCCGACGAAAGCAAGCACCGGCGCGGTGCTCATGGGCTGGTTGCGGGCGCCGGTGCGGCGTCGCCGCCGTCGCGTTTGGCTCCGGAACGCCTGCGGCGGCGGCGCTTCTTGGCCGCCGCGGGCGCGTTGTCCGAGGACGCCGGCTCGGCGTGGCGGCGCGTGCGCTCGGCCTCGCGCGCCAGCTGCAGCAGCGCCTCCCGTTCGTCGGTGTCGCCAAGGGAGAAGTCCTCCCACCAGTCGGCCAGTTCGACCTCCACCTCCTGCGCATCGGCGCGCAGACGCAGGAAGTCATAGCCGGCACGGAAGCGCGGTTGCGCAATGAGCGCCTGCGCCGAGTTGGCTTGTCGCCGCTCGAAGCGAGGTTGCATCATCCAGATCTCGCGCATGTCGGCAGCCAGGCGGCCGCGCCCCGACACGTCGCCAATGCGGGCATCGAACACCGCGTCGATCGCCTGCTGCAATGCCGGCAGCGGATGCTCGCCACGCTTGCGCAACTCCTGCCAGCGCCCCTGCACGTCGTGCCACAGCAGACACGACAGCATGAAGCTCGGCGCAACCGCGCGGCCCTCGGCCACGCGCCGGTCGGTGTCGGCCAGCGCAAGCTCGATGAAGCGCTTGCGCTGCGGCGTGCTCCGCTCCTCGTCGAACACGGCGCTGAGCACGGGGAACACGCCCTTGTGCAACCCGTGCTTGCGCAACGCCTCGATGCTGGCCAGCGCATGGCCGGTCTGCAGCAGTTTGACCATCTCGTCGAACAGCCGCGACACCGGCACGTTGGCCAACAGCGGGGTCGCCTCGGCCATGGCAGCGGCGGTCTTCTTCTCGATCTCGAAGCCGAGCTTGGCGGCGAAACGCACGGCACGCACCAGGCGCACCGGGTCTTCGCGGTAGCGCATGGCTGGGTCGCCGATCATGCGCAACATGCGCCGCTTGCCATCGGCCAGGCCATGGTGAAAGTCGACGACGATGCGCGTTTCGGGGTCGTAGTACATCGCGTTGACGGTGAAGTCGCGCCGAGCCGCATCCTCGATCTGCGGACCCCACACGTTGTCGCGCAGGACACGGCCGCTGGCATCCACCACGTGGGTCTTGCCAACGAGGTCCGCTTTCGACGTGCGTTCGTTGCCCTCGACCTGATCGGCCTCGCTGGCATCGCGGTAGGCGCGGAAGGTCGACACCTCGATCACTTCGTGCTCGCGACCACGGCCGAACACCACGTGCACCAGCCGGAAGCGCCGGCCGATGATGAAAGCGCGCCGAAACAGCGCCTTCACCTGCTCGGGCGTGGCGTTGGTGGCCACGTCGAAGTCCTTCGGCCGCCGGCCCACCAGCAGGTCGCGCACCGCACCACCGACGATGTATGCCTCGTGGCCGGCCGCTTTCAGGGTGCTGACCACCTTGACCGCATGCTCATCGACCAGCGAGTGGTCGATTGCATGCTGATCGGCACCAACGTCGACGCGCTTGCCCAGCGGCACGCGCGGCGCGGGTTTGCCCAGCAGTTTGTCAATGAATCGTTTGATCATCAGGCACTTAAAACAGGCGCAGGATACGCCAGCCCCGCTGGCGCGCGATCGTCTCGAGCGCCGCGCTGGGGTTGGTGGCCACCGGCTCGCTCACCCGTTCGAGCAGCGGCAGGTCGTTGAGGCTGTCGCTGTAGAACACGCTGGTCTCGAAGTCGGCCAGGCGCAGCCCCTCGGTCTCGAGCCACTGCTCGACGCGGCGCACCTTGCCGTCGCGCAGCGCCGGCGTGCCGCGGATGCGCCCGGTGACGCGGCCTCGCGCATCGCGCTCGAGTTGTGTGGCGATCAGCGTCGACACGCCGAACGCATCGGCGATCGGGCGCGTGATGAACTCGTTGGTCGAGGTGGCGATCGCCACCCGATCTCCCGCATCGAGGTGCACGCGCACCAGCGCGCGGGCAGCGTCGCCGATAGCCGCCTGCATCACCTCGCGCATGAAGCGCGCCACGATCGCGCGTTGTTCGTCATCGCTGCGGTCGCGCCAAGGCCGGGTGGCGAAGTCCACGTAGGCGCCGATGTCGAGCGTGCCGGCCAGGTATTGTTGGTAGAAGAAGTCGTTCTCGCGCTTGAACGCCTCGCCATCGGCCCAGCCGAGGTCGACGAGAAACTCGCCGAACGCGTGGTCCGAGTCCTTGGCGATCAGCGTGCCATCGAGGTCGAACAGGGCCAGCTTCATGCGACGTCCTGTTCGGCGAGCATCTTCTTGAGCAGCGGCACGGTCACGCTGCGGTGCTCCGACAGCGCGAAGCCGTCGAGGCGATCGAGCATGGCCATCAGGTGCGACAGGTCGCGCGCGAAGCGCGTCAGCAAGTAGTCCATCACCTCGTCGGACAGAAAGATGCCGCGACGGTCGGACTCACGGCGCAGCACGGCCCGCGCCTGCTCCTCGGGAAGGCTCTGCAGTGCGAACACCGGTCCCCAGCCGAGCCGTGTGCGCAAGTCTTCGCGCAGCGGCAGGTCCACCGGCGGCACGCGCGCTGCAGCCACCCAGGCCACGCCGTGCGCTTGCGCCTCGACCAGCAGCGTGAACGCGCTGAGCTGCTGCGCGTCGTCGTAGCGGTCGCAGGCGTCGAGCAGCAACAGCGCTGCACCTTGCTCCATGTGCCACGGTGGCCGGGTGCCGGCGTCGTACCAGCCCACGCGCTCGCCGCGCTCCTGACGCTGCTGCGCGAGTGCGCGCAACAGGTGTGTCTTGCCGCTGCCCGAAGGCCCCCATAGATAGACCGGCGTCGGCGCCGAGCCCACCTGTCCCAGGTGCTGCACCACCGCGGCGTTGGCGCCGGGCAGGAAGGTCTCGAAACGCGCCGTGGCCGGGGCCACGATCGGCAAGGGCAACTGCTTCATCCGGAATGCAGGTGCCTCGACAGGGTTGCCGCAATGGCGCTGGTATTCATGCAAGCGATGGGGCGTCAATGCAGGCGCGGCATGCGACGCAACTCGTCGAGCCGCTCGGACATTGCCAACGCATCCTCGGCGTCCGGCCGATTGGCCAGGTAGGCCTCCAGGTCGGCGATCGCCGCTTTGAAGCGGCCCAGCTCGCTCAACGCCAGCCCGCGGTCTCGCCGCTCGTCCCAGTTCTGCGGCAACAGGATCACCAGCCGCTCCTGCACCGCGAGCCAGCGCGACCAGTCGCGCCCGCTGCGATGGATCTCCTTCAGGTTGCGCAGCATGCGCGCCAGCACGTCGCGCGGCTGTGCCGCCTGCAGGAACAAGCCGAGCGGCGCCTCGAACTCGCCGATCAGACCTTGGCGCCTGCGGTACGGAGCCAGGCGCTCGTCGAGTTCTTCGCGCGACAACGAGCGGCCGTTGAACGGATCGAGCACCACCTCGCCCTGTGGCATGCGCAGCTTGATCAGAAAGTGGCCAGGGAACGACACGCCGCGGGCGGTCAGGCCGAGCTGGGTGGCCAGCTCGATGTACAGAAGTGCCAACGTCAACGGGATGCCACGGCGCTGCTGCAGCACGTCGTTCAGGTAGCTGTTTCGGCGGTCGTAGTAGTCGTTGACGTTGCCGGCGAAGCCGAGCTCGCGATAGAAGTAGCGGTTCAACAGCCGCAGGCGCTGCACCGGCGCGGCGTCGGCGGGCAGACGCGCCTTCAGCTTGCCTGCCATCGCATCCACCTCGGACAGCACCGACTGCACGTCGAGCTCCGGGTATTCGTCTTGCGCGATCGCCACGGCGGCTTCGAGCAGCGACAGGCCGGAGTCCTCGGCCACCAACGTGGCGAAGTACTGCAGTGGGGTCGGTGCGTTGAACAGCAAGTGCGACGGCATCGGTGGGCTTTTGGGAGCGCGCTCCTCCGAAGCCACAGTGTAGGGGCTCGCCCGGGCGTCGGCGGATCGGTTGGCGTCAGCCGCGCCGCATGAACTCACGCAATCGCACGCCACATGCAACCAGCACGCCGAAGTACAAACCGGCCACGCCAGCCAGCACCGCGGCGAGCAGTCCGGCGCGCAACCACGGCGCCGATTGCAGGCCGATCCAATCGATCCCACGTGCCGCCCAGACCAGCGCCCCACCGAGCGCAGCGCATCCGAGCGCCACCTTGAGCCCGAAGGCGCCCCAACCCGCTGCCGGCCGGTACACACCCAGCCGCAGCAGGCCGCGCAGCAGCCATGTCGCGTTGATCAGCGCGCCCAGACCGATGGTCAGCGCAAGCGCCGAGTGTCTCAGCCATGGCACCAGCACGAGGTTGAGCGCCTGGGTGATCAGCAGCACCGCCACGGCGATGCGCACCGGCGTGCGCACATCCTGGCGTGCGTAGTAGCCGGGCGCCAGCACCTTGACCGCAACAATGCCGAGCAGGCCGGCGCCGTATCCCATCAGCGGGCTGGCGCTTTGCACCACGTCGTTGGCGGTGAAACGGCCATGGTGGAACAACACCGCCAGCATCGGCTGGCCGAACACGATCAGCGCCACCGCGCATGGCAGCGCCAGCAGCACCACCAGGCGCAGGCCCCAGTCGAGCATCGCGCTGTAGGCCTGCGCGTCGTTGCGGGCCTGCGCCGCCGACAGTTGCGGCAGCAACACCACGCCCATTGCCACGCCGAGCAGCGCGGTCGGCAGCTCCATCAACCGGTCGGCCAGGTTCAGCCACGAGACCGAACCGACCGCCAGCCGCGATGCGATGTGCGTGTTGATCAGCAGCGAGATCTGCGCCACCGACACGCCGAGGATGGCCGGGGCCATCTGCCCAAGCACACGGCGCACGCCGGGATGGCGCCACGCGCCGGCGATGCGCCCTGGCGCAAAACCGAGGCGCGGCAAGTAGCCGATGCGGCGCAACGCCGGCAACTGCACCGCGAGCTGCAGGACCCCGCCGAGCACCGTGCCCGCCGCCAGTGCGTAGATCGGCTCGATGCCATGCGCGCCGAACCAGGGCGCGCCCCACAGCGCGGCGCCGATCACGGCAAGATTCAGCAGCACCGGCGTGGCCGCCGGCACGGCAAAGCGCCGCCACGTGTTGAGGATGCCTGCCGCCAGCGACACCAGCGAGATCAACGCGATATACGGGAACATCACCCGAGTCATCCACACCGCATCGTCGAAGCGCGGCAGACCCGAGGCCACCAACCACACCACGGCGGGGGCAGCAGCGATGCCCACGACCACGGTGGCCAGCAGGCTCCACAGCAGCACGGTGCCCACGGCGTCGACGAGTTGCTGCGTCGCGGTGTCGCCCTCGCGCTCGCGCGTGGCAGCCAGGATCGGCACGAAGGCCTGCGAGAACGCGCCTTCGGCGAACAGGCGGCGCAGCAGGTTCGGAATGCGCCAGGCGACGTTGAAGGCGTCGGTCAGCGCGCTGGCGCCAAACGAGCCGGCGATCAGCGCTTCGCGAATCAGCCCGGTGATGCGCGACGCCAGCGTCAACAGCGAGACGGTGGAGGCGGCCTTGAGCAGGTTCATCGGGCGGCGCGATTATAGGCAGCGCACCCTCGGCGAGCGGGCTGCGCGGCCCCCACGGTGCTATACTGCGCGGCTTCGCGAAAGTCAGCCCAGCACCACCCATGGCCACCGCCACCAAAGCCAAGAAAAAGATCGTCCGCCTCGCGTCGGGTCGCAAGCGCGCCCGCCAGGACGTCAAGCTCAACGCCGCCAACACCGCGTTGCGCTCGCGCTTCCGCACCGTGATCAAGAACGTGCAGAAGGCCGTCGCCGGCGGCGACAAGGGCAAGGCCACCGAGTTGTTCAAGAGCGCCCAGGTCGTGATCGACTCGGTCGCCGACAAAGGCATCTTCCACAAGAACAAGGCCGCGCGCCACAAGAGCCGTCTGGCCGCCAAGCTGAAGGGCATGTCGGCCTGACGGCATTCGAAGCGCCTCGCGATGACACAGGGCCTGCAGTCGCAGGCCCTTGTCGTTTCTACGGCTTGCTCACGACAGGTCTTCGCCCGGCGCGATCTCGCTCACCACCAGCGAGTTGTCGCGCGCGAAGTTCATCACGAAGTCCATCGCCATCGGCTCGAGGCCGCGCAGCGCCTCGTTGACGACCACGCACTTCACGCCGCCCACCACGCGAGGCACGCAGTACGGCGAGTAGCCGATGTGCGCGTTCGGCCCCGTGCTGCCGCCCGGACGAAACGACGACAGCGCGCCCGCCAGACGCTCGGCCCAATCACTCGGGCGAAAGGTCTTGCCTTCGCGCGTGATGCCCTGGATCTTGAACTGGCGTGGCGCAGCAGCTGACATGGTGGCGTGCGCAGGGATCGGCCTGCCGACCGTGGCGGAGCGCGCGCCCAGCGGGATCACCGCGTGGGACGGACCCCCCACCAAAGCGGCGATTGTGCCCTGTGAATGTTGCAATGCAGCATGCATGATCGAGACCTGTGACGCGCACTCGAGAGATGTCGGCCGTCCACCGGCCCTCTTGAGGACCGGCCTTTAGAATCTTTCACGGCCGGCGCGTGACTGCGAGTGACGCCGCCGGCCGTTTCATTTGTCCGCCAGGAGTGTTGCCGTTATGTCCGCCGCCACGCACTTGATGAACACCTACGGCCGGCTGCCGTTTGCGCTGTCGCATGGCAAGGGCTGCCGCGTGTGGGACACCCAGGGACGCGAATACCTCGACGCACTGGCCGGCATCGCCGTCAACACGCTCGGCCACGGCCATCCGAAACTGGTGCCGGCGCTGCAAGACCAGGTGTCCAAGCTGATCCACTGCTCCAACTACTACCAGGTGCCGTTGCAGGAGCAACTGGCGGCCTCGTTGTGCGAGGTGTCCGGGCTGTCGGCGGCGTTCTTCTGCAACACCGGCCTGGAGGCCAACGAGGGCGCGATCAAGATCGCGCGCAAGTTCGGCCACGACCGCGGCATCGCGCGACCCGAGATCATCGTCTACGAGAAGGCCTTCCATGGCCGCTCGATCGCCACGCTCTCGGCCACCGGCAACACCAAGGTGCAGAAGGGCTTCGGGCCGCTGGTCGAAGGTTTCGTGCGCGTGCCGTTGAACGACATCGGTGCGGTGCGCGACGTGGCGCGCAGCAACCCCAACGTGGTGGCCGTGTTCCTCGAGGTGATCCAGGGCGAAGGCGGCATCAACCCCAGCCGCACGGAATACCTGCGCGAGCTGCGCACGCTGTGCGACGAGCGCAACTGGCTGCTGATGCTCGATGAGGTGCAATGCGGCATGGGGCGCACCGGCAAATGGTTCGCACACCAGTGGGCGGGCATCAAACCCGACGTGATGCCGATGGCCAAGGGCCTGGGCTCGGGCGTGCCGGTGGGCGCGATCGTCGTCGGCCCGCGCGCCAAAGACGTGTTCGGCCCCGGCAATCACGGCACCACGTTCGGCGGCAACCCGCTGGCGATGCGCGCCGGCGTCGAGACCATGCGCATCGTCGCGGAGGATCGATTGATCGACAACGCCGCGGCGGTGGGCGAGCGCATCAAGAGCGGGCTGCTGCGCGAATGGGCCGGCCTGAAGGGCATCGTCGAGATCCGCGGTCAGGGCCTGATGATGGGCATCGAGCTCGACCGGCCATGCGGCGAGCTGCTGCAGCACGCAGCCAACGCGGGCCTGCTGATCAGCGTGACCGCCGACAGTGTGATCCGCCTGCTGCCGCCGCTGATCATGACGGCGGCCGAAGGTGACGAGGTGGTGCGCATCCTGGCACCCCTGGTGCGCGAGTTCCTTGCCGCCAAGGCATGAAGCCGGGCGACCGCCTGATGAAGCACTACCTGCAGTTCAAGGACTTGCGGGCCGAGGAGTACACCTACCTCTTCGAGCGCACCGGCACCATCAAGACACGGTTCAAGAACTACGAGCGCTACCAGCCGCTGGTCGACCGCACGCTGGCGATGATCTTCGAGAAGGCCAGCACGCGCACGCGCGTGAGCTTCGAGGCCGGCATGTACCAGATGGGTGGCTCGGTGGTGAACCTGACCACCGGCGACAGCCAGTTCGGCCGCGACGAACCGGTGGAGGACGCGGCGCGCGTGATCAGCCGCATGGTCGACATCGTGATGATCCGCACCTTCGAGCAGGCCAAGATTGACGCGTTTGCGGCGCACTCGCGCGTGCCGGTGATCAACGGGCTGACCAACGAGTACCACCCATGCCAGATCCTGGCCGACGTGTTCACCTTCATCGAACACCGCGGCAGCATCGAAGGCAAGGTGGTGGCCTGGGTCGGCGACGGCAACAACATGGCCAACACCTGGCTGCAGGCCGCCGACATCCTCGGCTTCACGCTGCACCTGAGCACGCCGAGCGGCTACGAGATCGATCCGCGGCTCGTGGGCATCCGCAATCCCAAGTGCTTGAAGATCTTCAAGAGCCCGTTCGCCGCCTGCGAGGGCGCGCATCTGGTCACCACCGACGTATGGACCAGCATGGGATACGAAGCCGAGAACGAGGCGCGCCAGAAGGCCTTTGCCGACTGGTGCGTCGATGCCCAGATGATGCAGCTGGCGCAACGCGATGCCTTGTTCATGCACTGCCTGCCGGCACACCGCGGCGAGGAGGTGGCGGCCGAGGTGATCGACGGCAAACAATCGGTGGTCTGGGACGAAGCGGAGAATCGGCTGCACGTGCAGAAGGCCTTGATGGAATACCTGCTGCTCGGGCGCATCGGCTGAGCCGCTGCGTCGCGACCATGCAAGGGCTTCACCTCACCGCCGATCTGTTCGACTGCCGCGATCCCTCTGGCCTGATGCGCGACGCCGCCGCGTTGTCGACCCAGTGCGACCAACTCGCGCGCGACGCCGGTCTCACGGTGGT
>DATKJN010000166.1:0-3453 GCA_035543655.1 Burkholderiaceae bacterium
TCGGCCTTGCCGGCGCGCTTGCTCAAGCGCCGCAGTTGCTGTTCGAGTGCCTGCGCGCGGCGCTTGAGGGCTGCGATCTCGGACCGGTAGGCATTGACGGCCCGCTTCAGGTGGACGGTTTCGCCGCGAACTTCCTTGCGGGCGACGCGAGCGATTTCGCTCTTTAAGAGAGAAGCAATGTTTGGCATGGGCCCGATTGTGCCGTGCCGCCCGAGTCGCATCCGGAACCCGTGTGACGAACGGTGTCGTTGCGTGGGGTTTTCAGAACCGCATAGCAGCTTTTGCGGCGGCAGGATTTACCAACACGCACGACGCTCGCGATGATGCGGCATGCGCGCCCTGCGCCGTCGCGCAGTTCCAGCCAGCGCCCGCTGTGACGCGCCGCTGTGTCTTGGCTGTGTCTTCATTGGGCGTCTGCCCAAAGCCGCTTCCACCGCTCGCCCCTCGCGGCCCGCGCGTGGGCGAAAGACCCCGCACTGATGAGGTTCGCGCCCGCGCGCTGCAATCGGCACGGGCTTTCCCGCTGATTCGCGCGTGGCACATCGGCGACGATGGGTGCGCGACACGGCGTTCGAAGTACATCCACCCAAGAAGGCGCTCAGCGCCACACCAGGAGACGACACCCATGTGCAAACTGTGCGAACGCGGTTGGCTGCAACCGCACGCGGCGTCATCGCGCCGGCAGTTCTTCAAGACCAGCACCGGGGCCGGCGTCGCCGCGGCCGCGGGCATGGCGTTGTTCAACGCCCCGGCGCGCGCGCACGGCGACGATGACGGGCCCGAGCACAGCGGACGCCATGGCCGCCGCTACGTGATCCGCGGCGGCGCTGTGATGTCGATGGACCCACGCGTCGGCAATTTCGCCACCGGCGACGTGCTGATCGAAGGCAAGAAGATCGTCGCGGTCGGCCGCCACATCAACGCCGGCGGCGCCGCGGTCATCGATGCACGCGGCCGCATCGTGATGCCGGGCTTCATCGACACGCACCACCACCTGTTCGAGACCGCGCTGCGCAGCTGGCTCGCCGATGGCCTGCTGATCAACGACGGCTCCGACACCCCGAGCGGAAACCAGACCTATTACGAGAACATCCTGCTGCGCTTCGCACCGGTGTACCGCCCGCAGGACGTTTACATCAACCACCTGTTCGGCGGCCTGGCGCAACTCGACGATGGCGTGACCACGGTGCACGACGTGTCGCAGATCCACCACTCGCCGCAGCACTCCGACGCCGCCATCCAGGCCTTGTTCGACACCGGGCGTCGCGCCGCGTTCGGCTACTTCGAGAGCGCCGGTGGCAGCAATCCGGACAACAAGTACCCCGACGATGCGGTGCGCATCCGCAACCGGTGGTTTTCGTCGAACGACCAGCTGGTGACGATGATCATGGGCGGCGAGATCTACCTGCCCGGCTACGAAAAGGCCTGGAAGATCGGCCGCGACCTCGGCCTGCCGATCGCCGCCCACATCCTGTCGCCGTTCGGCATGCGGCCCACTTTCGACCTGCTCGCCCAGGGCAAGGGCGGCGACAGCGGCACCTTGGGCCTTGGCTCGGACAACCTGTTCATCCACATGACCGGCATGTCAGACCTGGCGTGGCAGAGGGTCAAGGAGGTCGGCGCATCGGTGTCGCTGGCGGTGCCGATCGAGATGAACATGCGCCACGGCATCCCGCCGATTCTGAAGCTGCAGCAGCTCGGCATGGAGCCGTCGCTGAGCGTGGATGTCGAATGCACGATGACGGCCGACTTCTTCACGCAGATGCGCTCGATGATGACGATGCAGCGCATGGTGGTGAACCAGATGGTGCTCGAGCAGGGCGACTTCAACCCGCCCAACCAGTGGCCCACGCCCACGAAGGACAAGCCCAAGCTGCTGAACACACGCGACGTGCTGCGCTATGCCACCGTCAACGGCGCCAGGGATTTGCGCCTGGAGAAAAAGGTCGGCTCGCTCACGCCCGGCCTGGAAGCCGATGTGCTGATCCTCGATGCGCAGGCGATCAACGTGGCGCCGCTCAACCACGTGCCGGGCGCGGTGGTGTCGTTGATGGAGCGCACCAACGTCGAGACGGTGATCGTGGCCGGCAAGATTCGCAAGTGGAAGGGCCGTCTGCTCGACGTCAACCTCAACCGCCTGCGCCGCGAGATCGAATCCTCGCGCGACTACCTGTTCTCGGCCGCCGGCATCGCGCAGGACTTATTCGGCAACCGTTGAGTGTGGAGCGCGCCGCTGCGGCGCGCTCGACGGCTAGGGCTGCGTGCGTGCGTCGGCCTTGGCCGTCTTCACCGGCGCCACGCGAACCTTCGCGGCGGTCGGCTGCGTGGCCGCCTGCAACTGCTCGGCGCGCATGCGGTCGCCGCGCTCGACGCCTTGCTGCAGCACCGCGACAAAACCCCACAACAGCAACAACACCAATAGCGCGCACAACGTGGCCGCGAACCAGCGCCGTGGCTTGATCAGCTTGGACATGCGCACCTCCGGGCCATGCCAGCAGTGTGCGCAGCGGCGCCGCAGCCTTCCATCGGGCAGACCCTGGTGGCGCTTTCGGCACGGTGTGCCAGCGTGGCACAGGGCCGCGGCACATGCGTGACAGCCGCGGCCACGCTGCGGTGCACGCACAATGGCCGCGCTGCCGGCCGCGCGCCGCCGGCCTTTGAACAGGAGCGAGCATGCCGACCTTGCGCACCGACGACGGCGTGAGCCTTTACTATGAAGAAGCCGGCAGCGGCACGCCGATCGTGTTCGTGCACGAGTTCGCTGGCGACCACCGCAGCTGGGAACCGCAGCTGCGCCACTTCGCCCGCACGCACCGTTGCATCGCCTACAACGCGCGCGGCTACCCGCCGAGCGCCGTGCCCGATGGCCCCGAGCGCTACGAACAGGCGCGCCAGCGCGACGACATCCGCGCGGTGCTCGATGCGTTGGAGATCCGCCAGGCCCACATCGTCGGCTGCTCGATGGGCGCGTTCGCCACGCTGCACTTCGGCCTGCAGCACGGCACGTCGGCCGCCAACTCACGCGCGCTGTCGCTCACGCTGGTGGGCGTGGGCTCGGGGGCGCACCCGGCCATGTACCGGCGCTTCCAGCGCGACTGCGTGGCGCTGGCGCAAGGCATCCGGCGCGAGGGCATGGCCCACCTTGCCGCCACCTATGGCCATGGCGCGTCGCGTCTGCAGTTCCTGCGCAAGGACCCGCGCGGCTTCACCGAATTTGCGCGCCAGCTCGCCGAGCACTCGGCCGCCGGTTCGGCGAACACGATGGAGGGGTACCAGGGACGTCGGCCGTGCCTGTACGAGCTGACCGACCGAATGGCATCGATCGATGTGCCGCTGCTGGTGATCAGCGGCGACGAAGACGAGTTGTGCCTGGAACCGTCGCTGCTGATCAAGCGCACGGTGCCGACCGCGGGCCTGGCGATCGTGCCCTGCACCGGACATGCGGTGAACCTG
>DATKJN010000167.1:0-5450 GCA_035543655.1 Burkholderiaceae bacterium
GTCGAGCCGAAGTCGGACACGTCGAGCGGGAAGAAGCTGGTCTGCGCGATCGAGCCGCCGCGCTGCTTCACGTAGTGCGCCACCCACTTGGCCGTGATCTGGCCGTAGTTGTAGTCGGCGGCCAGCACGTAGATCTTCTTGCCCCATTGCTTCATCGCCATGTCGACGATCGGCTCGACGGCCTGCGCCGGCGTCGTGCCGGTGACGAAGCAATTGCGGTCGCACACGCCGCCTTCGTACAGCACGTTGTAGAAGTAGAGCACGTTGGCGCGCCGGAAGGTCTGGCGGATGGCCTCGCGCGAGGCCGACGTGATGCCGCCGTGCACGACGTCGACCTTGTCGTCGCGCGCGAGCTGTTGCGCGTACTTGGTGTACAGCGCGATATCGGACTGGGTGTCGTACTGCTTGACCTCGATCTTGCGTCCCAGCAGGCCGCCCGCGGCGTTGATTTCCTCGGCGGCCATCAGCGTGGCCTGCACCATCGGCTTGCCGTAGGCGTCGAGGTTGCCTGAGTTGTCGAGCACCGAGCCGAGCTTGATCGGCCCGCCCTGCGCCAGCGCGTATCGCATCGGCAGCGCACTGCCCACGGTGGCGACACTGGAGGCCGTGGCAATGAAACGGCGACGTGAAAACGACATGGTCTTCTCCTCTCGTGTGCGCAAACGCGCTATGGGTTCGGTGTGTGCGGGTGGCCTAGGACTTCTTGCCGCTGCTCGGCGGTGGGCTGGCGGTGCCGCCACTCGGCATGACAGCTCCCGACAGGTCGACGCCGATCGATTCGCCGATGCTCTTCAGCGCGGGCAGTTGCAGCGCCATGCCGAGGATGCTGTCCATCACCTGCGTCATCGGCGGCTTGGACGCATCGCCGCCACCAGCGCCGCCCGCGCCCGGCCCATTGGCGAGCTGCGTCGTGCCGCCGAAGCCGGTGACCTGGTGGATGCGGATGCTGTCGATCTTCTCGGCCGGCTTCATCATCTGGCCGATGATCTCGGGCATGCGGTCGAGCCGGTACTGCTCGAGCTGCATGCGCATCAGCTCGGTGGTGCGCGAGTTCTCGGCCGCGATCAAGGCTCGCGTGCCTTCCGATTCGGCCATCAATCGAATCCGCTGTGCCTCGGCGCGCGTGGTGGTGGCCGACGCCTCGGCCTTGGCGGTCATCATCAGCACCGAGGTCTCGCTCTCGGCCTTGGAGGTCTCGACCTCGCCGCGCTCCTGCTCGCGCTTGAGCGCGATCTCGCGCGAACGTTCGGCCACCGCGCGCTCGCGCTCGGTCTGCACCTTCTCCTGCGCCAGCACGATCTCGATGCGCGCCTTCTCCGCCTCGGCCTGAGCCCGCGCCTCCTCGGCGTGCTTCTGCGCCAACGTGATGGAGCTGTCGACCTTGCGCACCTCGGAGCTGAGCTGCGCTTCGATCTCGATGCGCCGCAGCTCGCGCTGCTTCTGGATCTCGGCCAGGCGGGTGTCCTTCTCGCGCTCGATGCGGGCGCTCTCGGCCGCGACGGTGGCCGATTCGCGCGCCCGTGCGGTGTCGGCATCACTCGCCGCCTTGAGCTTTTCGATTTCGAGCCGCTGCGCGATCTGCGCCTGCTCCTCCTGGCGTGTGAGATCGAGCCGCTGCTTGATCGCCTCCAGCTGGGTCTGACGCACCGACACATCGGCGTCGGCCTCGATCTCGGCACGCTGCTTCTTGCTGGTGGCGATGATCTCGGCCAGCTTGCGCAGGCCGACCGCGTTGAACGCGTTGTTGTCGTCGAGCGCCGCGAACGCCGCCTGATCCATGCGGGTGAGCGACACCGACTCGAGCTGCAAGCCGCTGTGCGCCAGGTTGACCCGCACCGACTCGCCGATCGTGCGCACGAACTCGCCACGACGGTCGTGCAACGAGTCCATGGTGAGCCCCGCCGCGGTGGCCTGGATCGCATCGATGAAGCGGCCTTCGAGCAGGTTGCGCACACCCTCGGGGCTGAGCGACTTGGAGCCGATTGCCTGCGCGGCCGTAGCCACGCCGTCGACCGTGGGCTGCACGCGCAGGTAGAACTCGAGTTCGACGTCGACCCGCATGCGGTCTTCGGTGATCAGCGACTTGGCGCCGGTACGGCTGACCTCGACGCGCAGCGTGCGCATGCTGATCTCGTCGACCTTGTGCAGGAACGGCAACGCCAGCGTGCCGCCGGCCAGCACGATCTTCTGGCCACCGAATCCGGTGCGGATCAGCGCCACGTCGCGCGAGGTCTTGCGATAGAACCGGTTCAGGAACGCGACACCGATCGCCACCGCGACGATGAACGCGATGATGCCGAACAGCCAGGCCAGCAGGACCATGAACGCTCCTCGCTCGCCCGAGACCCAGGGATCCTGGGCAGGACGAAATACTTTCCACGGAAACTATAGTGCCGTTGGAGGGCCCGGGGGGATTGCTGTTTTCCAGGAGTTCAAGACGGTGAGCGCACGCCCCGATCGGTGGCGCGATGCACCGCTACAGCGCGATTGGCGGCTGGAAGAAGTGGCCTTGCGCCTCGGCGAGGAAAGTGGGCTGAGAGCACGCCTCGTTGTCGAAGTAACGTGTGCCACGCACCGAGCGATAGGCCAGCGGCGCGCTCAACGGCCCGAGCAGCTGGGCGTCGTCGTCGGCCGCCCGCCGCGCCAGCGCGGCCATGAAGTGCATGCCTTCATAGGTGCTCTGGCCGAGCGAGTTCAAGGTCGGCGCACGTTCGCCGAAGTGGTTGTGATAGCGCTCCTTGAAACCCATGTTGCCATCGTTGTCGAGCGAGCCGAAGTAGCCCGACGAGACGAACAGGCCGTCGGTGTTGTCGGCGCCCATCGCCAGCAGGCCGTTCTCCTCGATTGCGCACGACAGCCGGAAGGTGTCGCGCGCCAGGCCGCAACGGCCGAACGCACGATTGAAATTGACCGCATCCTGCCCCACCAGCGACAACAGGATCGCGTTGGGCTTCAGGCGCTGGATCTCGTCGAGCAGTTGCTGGTGATCCTCGACGCCGAACGGCAGGTAGCGGTCGGCCAGCACGTGCCCACCGCGGTCGCCGACGTAGCGCGCGGCGAGCTTGTGCGACACACGTGGCCAGACGTAGTCGTTGCCGATGAACATCCAGCGGCGCGCGCGGTAGCGCTGCATCAGGTGCTCGATCGCGGGCCGCAGTTGCTGCCCCGGCGTCTCGCCGATCGCGAACACGCCCGGCGTGCGCTCGCCGCCTTCGTACAGCGGCGTGTACACATAAGGAATCTGGCGCGCGACATCGCGCAGCACGCGCTGCCGCACCTGGCTGGTGTGCATGCCGACGATCGCATCGATGGCACCCGAACGCATCAGCTCGCCGGTGACGTGCCCGACGTCGAGCGCCTCGTCGGACGAATCGACCACACGCAGCTGCAGCTGCCGATCGAGCAGGCCACCGCTCGCATTGATCTCGGCCTGCGCGAGTTGTGCGCAGGCGATCGACGACGGCCCCCAGATGCCCGCCGACCCGTTGATCGGCACCAGCAGCCCGACGACGAAGTCGTGGCGTCGGTCGACCACGTCCCGCCGCGCTGCGCTCGCAATCGCACGCGCAATGCGTGGCGAGACTCTGGCCGCGGCATCGATGCCGCCCGACGTCTGCTGCTGCATGGAGAGCTACCCCCTCTTGAGGCCCCGCAAGCCACTGATGCAAGCTGCGTGCGCGCGTTGCTTTCCGTGGAAAGCGACTTCTACAATAGCACAGGCATGTCAAAACCTCACCTCGCTTTGCTGCTCGAGCGCGCCACTCGCGTGGTGGCCGATCGCCTGTCGCGCGACATCGGCCTCGATGGCGTCACCTCGGACCATTGGCGCGTGCTGCGCCACCTGTCGGACGGCGCGGGCCATGCGATGGGCGAGCTGGCCGAGCGCGAAGGCATCAACCCGCCCACCTTGACCAAGCTGGTCGACCGCATGGTGTCCAAGTCGATGGTGCAACGCGCCGCCGACCCCGAGGACAGCCGCCGCGTGCTGGTGTACGCCACCGACGGCGGGCTGGACCTGTTCAACGAGCTGCAGTCGCGCATCGATCAACACCACGCGTCGATGGGGGCGCTGCTCGGACGGAGCAACGCGCGCCAACTCGAGCGCCTGCTCACGCTGTTGATCGACGAAGCGGAACGCCCGTCGGCCTGACGCCAGGCCTCAGATGCGCGGGTGGCGGCGGTGCCAGTCCGTCGCAGCTTGAAATGCCCGGCCGGCGCGGCAGATGTCCACTTCGCCCAGGTGCTTGCCGACGAACTGCACCGCGACCGGCAAGCCCTTGGCCGTGAACGCGGCCGGCACGGTCAGCGTCGGGTTGCCGGCCAGGCTGAACGGCGCGGTGTAGCGAATCAGCGCGGCCAGTTCCGCGGGCACCTGACCCAGCGTGGCCATGCGCGCGACGGTGGGTGCCGCAAACGGCTGCGCCGGAATGAGCATCACGTCGACCGGTTCGAGTGCGCGTTGCACCAGGCCCGTGAACACCCGGCGACGCAGCAGCATGCGCTGGTAGTCCAAGCCCGACAGCGCGCGACCCGCGTCGATGAACGCCGACAGCCCCGGCCCGTACGCGTCGCGTCGCGATGGAAACGTGGCCTCGTGCGCCACCGCGGTCTCGACCGCGCAGTGCGGGCCCCAATCGGCCACGGCGGCACTCACATCGGGAAAGCGCACCGGCACGATCTGCGCGCCCAGCGAACGCATCACGCGCAGCGCGTCGTCGACCGCACGGCGCACGTCGGGCTCGACATCCGACAACGCATAGGCTTCGTCGAAGCCGATGCGCAAGCTGCGCAGATCGCGCGCGTCACCGCCTTGGTAGTCGGGCACCGGCGCGAGCAGCGCGGTGGCATCGTCGGCATCGGCGCCAGCGATGGCACCGAGCATGATTGCCGCATCGGTGGCACTGCGGCACATCGGCCCGATGTGGTCGAGCGACGCGGCGAGCTCGAAGCAGCCGTGGCGCGACACGCGGCCCCAGGTGGGCTTGAGTCCGGTGTTGGCGTTGGCCGCCGACGGAAATCGGATCGAACCGCCGGTGTCCGAGCCCAACGAACCGAAGCACAGGCCGGCGGCCGTGGCCACGCCCGAGCCGCTCGAAGACGCGCCCGACCAGTGATCGGCATGCCATGGATTGATCGGCGGTGCGATGGATGGATGGTGGTCGGCGAATGCGCCCTCGGTGAGTTGCAGCTTGCCGAGCAGGACCGCACCGGCTTCTCGCAAGCGGCGTACCGCGGTGGCATCGAATCTCGGCACGAAGTCGCGATGCAGCGGCATGCCCGATGCGGTCGTGACGCCCTCGGTGAAACACAGGTCCTTGACCGCGATCGGAACGCCATGGAGCTGCGACAGGATCTGCCGCCGGCCCAGCATGCGGTCGGCCTCCTTCGCCTGCGCCAGCGCGAGATCGGGCGTGACCCGCGCATACGACTTGAGCGTGGGGTCCACTTGT
>DATKJN010000168.1:0-7153 GCA_035543655.1 Burkholderiaceae bacterium
GCGGCCTCAAGGTGGTGGAGATGGCGCCGGGCGTCACGCGCGAAGACCTGCAGCAGAAAACAGGCGTTCCGCTGCAGTAGATTGCGGGCCTCGGCCGTGCGTCGCGGCCGCAGAAGGGTTCGGTCCATGCGCAGCTCGAAGGCTTTCGTTGGCGGCGCTCGCGGCGGTGGTGCACGTGCACGCGGCCGACCACTCCAAGTGGCAGCGCGACTGCGCCGAGTGGACCCGATCGGCGCGTGGCGGCCCGAGCGCAAGTGATGTCCGGCACGTCGCGCGGGCGCGCGGTGTTCGCGGCGGCGCTGCTGCTGGTGTCGTGCGCGCAGCCGGCGCAATGGGGCGATGCCGCGCCGATCGACGCGGCCGCGCGCATCGACGGCACCGGCCGCGCGGCAGCGCGTTTCGCGGTGGCGGCCGCCAATCCGCTTGCCACCGAGGCTGGATACCGCGTGCTCAAAGCCGGCGGGTCCGCCGTCGACGCGGCGGTCGCCGTGCAGATGGTGTTGACCCTGGTCGAGCCGCAGTCGAGTGGCATCGGCGGCGGCGCGTTCCTGCTGCACTGGGACGGCCAGCGCCTCGAGGCCTTCGATGGGCGCGAGACCGCACCCGCTGCAGCCGACGAGGCGCTGTTCCTGCTGCCCGATGGCAAGCCGATGGCGTTCAACGATGCGGTGATCGGCGGCCGTTCGGTCGGCGTGCCCGGTGCTGTGCGCATGCTCGAGCTCGCGCACCAGCGGCACGGCAAGCTGCGCTGGGCTCAACTGGTCGAACCCGCGGCGCGGCTGGCCGAGCAGGGCTTTGCCGTTACCCCGCGCCTGCACGCGCAGCTGCAGTCCGAACAAGCCCTGCGCCGCCAGCCCAACGCGGCGGCGTTCTTCTATGGTCCGGACGGCCAGGCGCGGTCGGTTGGCCATCGCTTGAAGAATCCGGCGCTCGCCGCGGTGTTGCGCGCGATCGCCGTGCGTGGCAGCGCCGCGCTGCACAGCGGCCCGATCGCGCAGGACATCGTGCGCCGTGTGCAGGCGTTTGCCGGCAACCCGGGCCGCTTGTCCGAGGCCGACCTGGCGGCCTATCAGCCGGTGGTGCGCAACGCGCTGTGCGACGACTGGCTCGCGCTGTACCGCGTGTGCGGCTTTCCGCCGCCGTCGTCAGGGCACGTGGCGGTGATGCAGATCCTGAAGCTGCTGCAGTTCGCGCCATCGAGCGCACCCGCGCTGGACGCTGGCGTGCCGGGCGAGGACTTCGTGCACCGCTACAGCGAGGCGGCACGCCTGGCCTTCGCCGACCGTGCGGCCTATGTGGCCGACCCGGCTTTCGTGTCGCCGCCGGCGGGCAGCTGGCGCAGCCTGCTGGCCGACGACTACCTGCGCCAGCGTGCCCGGTCGATCGGGCCTCGCAGCATGCAGCAGGCGCAGCCGGGGGCGCCCGCTGGCGCCGTGGCCATGGGCACGCAGGCCGAGCAACCGGAGCACGGCACGAGCCACATCTCGATCGTCGACGGCGAGGGCCGCGCGATCGCCATGACCACCACCATCGAGGCGGTGTGGGGTTCGCGCATCCTGGCCGACGGCGGCACCGGCCTGCCGGGAGGCTTTCTGCTGAACAACGAGCTGACCGATTTTTCGTTCGCGCCGGCCGATGTCGCCGGGCGTGCCATCGCCAACCGGGTGCAGCCGGGCAAGCGACCGCGTTCGAGCATGAGTCCCACGCTGGTGTTCGACCGCCGCGATGGCCGGCTGGTGATGAGCGCGGGGTCGCCGGGTGGCGCGCCGATCATCCACTACACGGCCAAGACCTTGATCGGCACGCTCGAGTGGGGCCTGGATCCGCAGGCCGCGATCGCCTTGCCCAACTTCGGCAGCCTGAACGGCCCCACGCTGCTCGAACGCGGCCGCTTCGCGCCCTCGACGATCGAGGCGCTCAAGGCCAGGGGCCACGCGGTGCAGGAGTCCGACCTGACCAGCGGTCTGCAGGCGCTGCTGCGCACGCCGCAAGGCTGGCGTGGCGGGGCCGATGCGCGCCGCGAAGGCGTGGCGCTGGGCGACTGAGGGTCACCGTTGCCGCGCACGTTCGCGCCCTCAAGCGCGCGTGCACCCCTGGCCCACGGGGTTGCTGCGCCAGGGCCGGCCACCGACGATGCCGTGCATTCGTTCACATC
Source organism: Burkholderiaceae bacterium (assembly GCA_035543655.1). Taxonomy (GTDB): domain Bacteria; phylum Pseudomonadota; class Gammaproteobacteria; order Burkholderiales; family Burkholderiaceae_C; genus JAEUPI01. The sequence continues at coordinate 2,156 of DATKJN010000168.1, forward strand.
GCACCATGACGCAGCCCGAGCCACCCGAGACCCCGCCGTCGCCCAGCCTGGAGGGCCTGACACGAGAACAAAAAATGGCGCTGCTGCACGAGGAGCTGATCAAGCTGAACGCGCAGCTCGAATACCTGCGCCTGATGCTCAAGCTGCGCCCGCCGCGCAAGGCCTAGCCCGCAGCGCTCAAGCGGCCTTGATCGCCGCGGCGCACTCGCGGACCAGCGACGGCCCTTTGTAGATCAATCCGGTGTAGACCTGCACCAGGTCGGCACCGGCGACACGCTTGGCGCGCGCATCGTCGCCGCTCAGCACGCCGCCGACGCCGATGATCGGCGTCTTGGCGCCGAGTTCGGCGCGCAACGCAGCGATCACGCGGTTGCTCGACGCGAGCACCGGTGCACCGGACAGACCGCCGGTTTCGTTCGCATGCGGCAGGCCTTGCACGGCGTCGCGCGCGACCGTGGTGTTGGTGGCGATCACGCCATCGAGGCCGTGGCGCTTCAGTGCGGCGGCGATCAGGCGCACCTGCGCATCGTCGAGGTCGGGCGCGATCTTCACGAACATCGGCACGGTGCGCCGCTGCTGGCGCGACAGCGCGTCGCGCCGCTGCACCAGCGCCGACAACAGCGCATCGAGCGCGGCATCGTTCTGCAGGCTGCGCAGGTCCTTGGTGTTGGGGCTGGAGATGTTGACCGTCACGTAGTCGGCATGCGGGAACACGCCGTCCAGACCGATCAGGTAGTCGTCGAGCGCGCGTTCGATCGGCGTGGCGGCGTTCTTGCCGATGTTCAAGCCGAGCACGCCGCCGCCGGCGCGAAAGCTCCGCGAGCGCCTGACGTTGGCGATGAAGGCCTGCAGCCCGTCGTTGTTGAAGCCGAGGCGGTTGATCAATGCATGGGCCTGCGGCAGGCGGAACATGCGCGGCTTCGGGTTGCCGGGTTGTGCCAGCGGCGTGACCGTGCCGACCTCGACGAAGCCGAAGCCCATCGCGCCGAAGCCATCGATGCAGCGGCCGTTCTTGTCCAGGCCCGCCGCCAGCCCGATGCGGTTGGGAAAGCGCAGACCGGCCAGCGAGACCGGATCGTCGATGCGCGGCTGCGCCCACAGGTGTTGCAGCGGCGTGCCCTGCAGCCGGGCGATCGCATCGAGCGTCAGTTCGTGGGCGCGCTCCGCATCGAGACCAAACAGAAAAGGGCGGGTGAGCGCATACGGCACGAACGACATAATCGATGCCATTGTCTCGCACCGCGCACACCCCATGACCCAGGACGAACTGAAGGCGCTCGTCGGCCGCGCCGCGTTGCAACACGTGATCCCCGGGTCGGTGGTCGGGGTGGGCACCGGCTCCACGGTGAACCACTTCATCGATGCGCTGGCGACGATCAAGGCGCAGATCGCCGGCGCGGTGTCGAGCTCCGACAAGAGCACCGAGCGCCTGCGCGGCCACGGCATCCGCGTGCTCGAGGCGTCGCAGGTCGAGCGCATTCCGGTGTACATCGACGGCGCCGACGAGATCGACGCGCGCGGTCACATGATCAAGGGCGGCGGCGCCGCGCTCACGCGCGAAAAGATCGTGGCCGATCTGGCCGAACGCTTCGTGTGCATCGCCGATGCATCAAAGCGCGTTGACGTTCTCGGTCGCTTTCCGTTGCCGGTGGAGGTGATCCCGATGGCGGTGGCGCAGGTGGTGCGACGCTTTGCGTCGATGTACGGCGGCCAGGCACGTGTCCGCGATGGGGTGCGCACCGACAACGGCCAGCCCATCGTCGACGTGCACGGACTGCGCATCACCGACCCGCTGGCCATGGAGACCGAGGTCAACCAGTGGCCGGGGGTGGTGACCGTGGGTATCTTTGCCCGCCACAAGGCCAGCCTGTGCCTGCTCGGCACCGAGCAGGGTGTGCAGACCCTGCGCTACTGATCGCTGCCGCGCGCGTCGCGCGCCGCGAAGCGCGCCGCGTCGACAGCATCGAGCAGGGCACTGCCCACCGGCAGCGGCGTGCCGGTGAGCATCGCGGCCAGCACTTCACCGGCGAGCGGAGCCTGTGTCAGGCCGCGCGAGCCCAGCGCGGCAAACAGGTGCAGGCCGGGGTCGCGGGCGATGAAACGCGGCTGCTCCTGGCGCGACGATGAAGCGCGGGCGGCGGGCGGCAATGGCACGCCACCCAGCAGCGGCAGGCGGTCGCGCGTGTGCACGCGCCAGGCGACGCGGCCCTCCAGCGCATCGGACATCGGGTGCCACGGTCGACCGCTGAGGCGCTGAAGCGCATCGAGGTTGCGTCGGTGGTCGGCCGGCCGCGGCGCGGCGCAGTCGTCGTCGAGGTCGCTGGTCGCGCCACACAACAATCCGCCATCGAGCGCGATCGCGTAGCCGTCGCCGGCCACCGGCAGCGTGGGCCGCCATGCCGACGGGCCATCGGCGATCCATGTCACTTGCCCGCGGCTGCGCAGCAGCGGCCAGCGCTGATCCGCGAGCAGAGGCTGCAGGCCGTCGGCATTGGCCAGCACCAGCGTCGCGGTTTCGCAGATCACGCGGTCGTCGGCGTCGAGCAAGCGCCAGCGCCCATCGGCATGCCGCACGATGCGTGTCACGTGCGTGCCCAGCATCAACTCCACCTGCGCGTGATCCAACCAGTGGTGCACCAGGCTGCGCGGATCCAGCCACCCGCCGCCGGGGTAGTACCAAGCGGCCCCGTCCACCGCGCAGGCGGCGCGGGAGCTGGCTTCTGCGGGCGACAGCGCCTGCACGTAGGCGGCGGGCAGACCTTGTGCATCGAGCAGCCGCTGCATCGCCTCGCGATCGAGCTGGCGCTCCATGCGCAGCAAGCCGTTCAGCGCGCCGCGAACCGCACCGCCAGCGATCATCGGCGCGATCGCCGCGTGCGCGCGCAGCGCGCCGGCGCGAAACCAGCGGGTGTGCGGCGAGTCCGCTTGGTGCACCACGCCGTGCAGCGAGCCGGCCGGCTGTCCCGAGCCCCCCTCGGCCACGGCCGGGTGTGTGTCGATCACCCGGCTGCGCACGCCGAGTCGAGCCAGTGCGTGCGCGCATGCCGCGCCGGCCAGGCCCGCACCGACGATGACCACCGGATCGCTTGTGCCGACGTAGCGTCGGCCGGCCGGCCTGGGTGCGCGATGCCGTGGCGTGTGCACTGCCGACAGCATCTCGCGCTTGTGATCGAAGCCCACCTGGCGCTGCGTGCTGAAGTCGGCCGCGGCGAGCGCGTCACGCACGACGCGTGCCGTGCTCCACGTGGCCGCCGTGGCACCTGGCGCGGAGAGGCGGCCGAGCCGTTGCAACAGGCGCGGTTCCCACATGGCCGGGTTCTTTGCGGGCGCGAAACCGTCGAGGTAGAACGCGTCGACGCTCGCCACCCATTGCGGCAGCCAATGCGCGAGGTCGCCGAATGCCAGCAGCAGGTGCACGCGTCCTTGTGCGAAGTCAAGCCGATGCAAATCAGGCGTCAGCGGCGGCCAGGACGCGATCAACTCGCGCGTGAGGTCGGGCTCGACGCTGTGTGCGTGGGCGCGGCGCAGGTCGTCGAGCCGCGGCGGGTGTTTGTCGACCGACAAAAACCACAAGTGACCGCAGCGCACGACGTGGTCACGCCATGCGGCCCAGGTGGCCAAGAAGTTGTGGCCAAGGCCGAAACCGGTCTCCAACACCACGAAGTGGTCGCGTCCGCTCCAGCGCTGCGGCAGGCCGTTGCCGCCCAGGAACACATGGCGCGCCTGTTCGAATGCGCCACCGCGTGGGTGGTAGACGTCATCGAAGTCGATCGCACGCGGGGCCGATGCGTCGCTGAAGTCGATGCGCGCCGGCTGCAGCGGCTCGGTCATCCGCCCGGTCCCGCGAGCCACCGCAGCAGGCGGCCGCGCACCGGCGTGAGCCCGCGGTAGTCGAGCACGGCCGCGCTCATCGAGGCCAAGGCATCGTGCACTTGCGCCTTGCGCGCCGCATCGGCCAGCGCCACCGTCAACGGCTGCACGTCGACGTGGATGGTGAACACCGCCTGTTGATGCCCCTCGATCGGGATGAAGGTCTGGTGTTCTGTGCGCCACCAGGCTTGCGCGGCAAGCGCATCGCCGTGCAACTGCTCGGGCCACGGGGCCGGATCGACGCGATCCGGATGCGCGTGCAGGCGCGGGTGGCGCGCGATGGTCCAGACGAATCGCTCCCAGCGCTCGGTGCCGGTGACGAGCTTGGCCAGGTGCGACGCCGCGCCGGTGATCAGCTTGTTGTCGGCGACCGGCGCGTGCACCTCGGCGAACGGACGACCGACCTTGCGTTCGGGTGCCCAGTGCGACGGCAGCGCGACGGCGAGCCACGGGATCGTGGCGTCCAGTCCGTCCAGGATGGCGAAGTCTTCGCCGAACGCCAGCGACAAGAGCACGCTGCGCCGCCACCCGGCGGGAAGGGTGCGCAGGCAGTCGCCCACTTCCGGCCACGGTGTGCGTGCGGGTTCGAGTTCAAGCAGCGAGCCGCTGGCATCGACCGCCCAACCGAGGATCGGCGCGATCCAGCTGCTGCCGTCGAGTGCAAAGGCTTGTGGTTGCTCGAGGGCCGCGTGGCGCGCGAGGCCATCGAGCGCCGGCGAGGCGTCGAATCCTTCGCGTGCCAGCAGTGCCTGCCATGGATAGGCCTGGAACACGGCGAGCTTCTCGCGCAGGTGCACCGCAGTGCCGCGCTCGGGCGCGATGTTCGGCGTGAGCTGCTGCGCGCCCGGCGCGATGCGGCGCAGGCCGGGCTGCATGCGAAACGGCGCCGACACGGCCGCGTCGAAATCGAAAGCCATGGCGCGATCATGCCAAGGCGGAAAGAAAAGGGGCACCCGACGGTGCCCCGCTTTCGCGTCAGCCGGAGGTCCTACACGCGCTTTTTGTATTCGTGCGTGCGGGTGTCGATCTCGACCTTGTCGCCGTCGCCGACGAACAGCGGGACCGAAATTTCAAAGCCAGTGCCGGCCAGCCGCGCGGGCTTCATCACCTTGCCCGACGTGTCGCCCT
>DATKJN010000169.1:0-2359 GCA_035543655.1 Burkholderiaceae bacterium
TTGCCGCGTCGTTGCGACAGGCCTTGCACTTCTCCAGCGCCCTGGCGCACGTGAGCTTGACGGCCGGGCTGGCCGATTCTTGCTGGACCAGCCCGGACGCTGCTTTGGCCTTCTGCAACGCCGCCGCCACCGTGTCGTCAGGCTCGAACGGCGCCTGCAGGAGTCGGCTGGCGTACTCGACCGTCAACGTGCGCTTTTCGCCGTTGCGGCGGCTGTCGCTGTTTTGCTTGAACACGCCGGATGCGCTGTTGCCCAAGGTTTGATAGCTTGACAGGCGCCAGGTGGCCGGATTCTTGGTGGGCCCCACGTTGAGTGCGTTCATCGCAGTGAACATCACCGCGTCAGCTTCGTCTTGCGAACAGGGCTGGACCCAGTACAGGTAGTCGTGAACGATCGCGGGCGCAATGGATGCGTCGGACTTTCCTTCCCACCACCGCATACGCTTCGGAACGCTGCCCAGATCGGTGACGAAGCCTGCCGGCACGACGATCGCCGGCGTGCCGTCCTTGAACGTCATCGTCAATGCATCACGCACCATGAACGTGTTCTTGCCGATGACGGTGACCGACAGCGGCGTGAAGCCGGATTGAAGCAGCGCGTCGGCCGGGGCCGGTTTGTCGGTGGCGGTGTGGCCGCATGGCGCGAGGCCCATGCAGACGCATGTCAAAACAAGGCGAGGGATCATGGTCTTCACGAGGGTCTCGGTTGTGTGGTCGACGCGCCATGCGGCGCCAGGAAGCGCGCCACCTGCCGCCGCAAAATCGTACTACCAAGAAGGGACATCCGACCATTTGGGCGCGCGCGCCGCAGGTGCACTCGACAAGGAGGTTTCGTTTTGCGGCCCGCAGAGCTGCATCAGCCGATGCTGAAGGCCTCGTTGATCGCGCTCTTCACACCGCCGCCCATTTGCGGCCCACCACCGGCCACGACGATCGTGTCCCCGACCACGACCGCGCCCATGCCGTGGCGAGGTGTGAGCATGGGTGCAAAAGCCTCCCAGCGATCGGTGGCGGGATCCCAGGCCTCGTTCTGGCCGAACACTCGATTCGTGCCTTCGCCGCCCATCACGAACACTTTGCCGCGGTACAGCACGCAGCCATGGCCGCTGCGCGGTGTGGGCAGCGGCGTGCGGAACTCCCAGCGATCCGCTTGTGCGTCGTAGCTGTGGTGAAGGCTGCTGTTGGTGTGAAATGAATCGACCCGGCCGCCGATCACATGGATCGCGCTGCCGACGACCACGATGCCGGTGTGATCGCGTGCCACGGGCAACGGCTGGCGCCTCTCGTAGCGATCGCTGGCCGGGTCGTAGACGATGTGCCAGTCGATCGATCGGCGCCAATCGCTGCCGATGGCGCCGCCGATCAGGTGCACACGATTGCCGAGCGCGATGCACGACATCGCGCCGCAGGTTTCGGGCAGACGGCGGATGCGCTCCCAGCGCTGGCCATCGAACACGAAGGCCTCGTCGTGGGGCGTGCGGTTCTGTTCGATGAAGCCGCCGAACGCATAGAGCCGTTCGCCGAGCGTGGCCACACCCACATGGTTGGCCCCGCGCGGCAACTGCGGCAATTCTTCCCAGCGGTCGCTGGCCAAGTCGTAGGCGTGGTGATAGGGCTTGTCGACGCGCTGCTCCGCATAACCGCCGACCAGATGCACGCGATTGCGGTATGCCACCGCCCACGCCATCTCGGTGCGCGGGATCGGCAGCGGCGCTCGCGCGCGCCAGACACCGGGTTGTGCGGCGCGCGGCGCGGGGCTGTCGGTCACGGCCTGCTGTGCGTGCAGCGCTGGCAGGTCGATGCGACCCGGTTGGTTGAGACGCTCGAACTGGCCGCTGTGGTGACCGTGGTGCTGGGCCCGTGACAGTACAGGAGCGGCCAGCGCGGCGGCGGCAGCGAGGAAGTGGCGGCGATGGGTCATGGGTCGGCGTGCCGGTGGTCGGGCGAGTAGGATCGCTTGCAACTCCGAGTTGCGCAAGAAGCGGACGTCGTGACGCCATCTTCTCCTTCGGCGAATGCACGTGCTGCGCTCGGCGACACGCAGCTCTTGACGAAGCCGGCCGGTGCACGATAGCTTGCATGCAACGTCGAAGCCGCGGAGGCCCAGTGCTCGAGACCAGCGAACTGCATTACCTGGAGATCGGCGAGGTGGCACGTCTGTTGTCGTCGCGCCAGGTGTCGGCGGTCGAGCTGGCGCAGCAGATGCTTCGCCGCATCGGACAAGTGGACCCCACGCTCAAGTCGTATGCGCGGGTCACGCCCGATCTCGCGCTGGCGCAGGCGAAGGAGGCCGACCGCATGCTGGGCCGGCGGCAGATCCTGTCGCAGCTCCATGGCGTTCCGATCGCGGTCAAGGACCT
>DATKJN010000170.1:0-11433 GCA_035543655.1 Burkholderiaceae bacterium
TGCGCGCGCGCGGCATGGCGCTGCCCGTGCTGATCCTCACCGCCGCCGACAGCGTGGAGCAGCGCGTCAAGGGGCTCGACCTCGGCGCCGACGACTACATGGCCAAGCCGTTCTCGCTGCAGGAGCTTGAGGCGCGCGTGCGCGCGCTGACGCGTCGCGGCCTGGGCACTGCCTCGAGCGTGATCCGCCACGGCCCACTGACCTTCGACGCCACCGGCCGGGTGGCCTACATCAACGATCAACTGATCGAGCTGTCGGCGCGCGAGCTGTCGCTGCTGGAGGTGCTGCTGCAGCGTGCCGGGCGCCTGGTCAGCAAGGATCAGCTCGTCGAGCGGTTGTGCGAGTGGGGTGACGAGGTGAGCAACAACGCCATCGAGGTCTACATCCACCGTCTGCGCAAGAAGATCGAGCAGGGCCCGATCCGCATCGCCACCGTGCGCGGGCTGGGCTATTGCCTGGAGAAGGTCTCCGCATGACGGGCGCGCCAATGGGGCACTGATCCGATGCCGTTCTTCCTGCCGTTCCCGCCCGAACGCCGCTCCTTGTTCGGTGAGATCCTCGATTGGATGCTGGCGCCACTGCTGTTGCTGTGGCCGATGAGCCTGGCCCTCACCTATGCGGTGGCGCAGAACATCTCCAACAAGCCGTACGACCGTGAGTTGGGCGTGATGGCACACACGATCGCGCGCCAGGTCTCGTTCGAGGGCGGCAACGGCTACGCCAGGGTGCGCCTGCGCCTGCCGGAGATCGCGACCGAAATGCTGCGCGCCGATGACACCGACCGCGTGTACTACCGCGTCCTCGGCGCGCGCGGCGAGCACGTGGCGGGCGACACCGATCTGCCGGTGCCCGACAACGAGCCGCACACGCTCGACGAGCTGCGCTTTCGCGACGATCAGGTGCAGGCCGAGCCGGTGCGTGTGGCCTACCTGTGGGTCCAAGGCACCGATGCGAGCGGCGAGCCATCGCTGGTGCAGGTGGCAGAGACGTTGGGCAAACGCTCGCGCCTGACCACCGAGATCGTCAAGGGTGTGATCATTCCGCAGTTCGTGATCCTGCCGGTGGCGGTGTTGTTGGTGTGGTTCGCGCTGGCGCGCGGCATCCGCCCGCTCAACGAGCTGCAGCAGCGCATCCGCCGGCGCCGCAGCGAAGACCTGAGCCCGATCGACGAGCTCGAAGCGCCCGAAGAGGTGGCGCCGCTGGTGCGCGCCATCAATGACCTGCTGGCCCGGCTGGATCAGTCGATCGGCACGCAGAAGCACTTTCTGGCCGATGCGGCGCACCAGCTCAAGACCCCGCTCGCCGGTCTGCGCACACAAGCCGAGCTGGCACAGCGCGAGATCGACACCGGCCAGCAGGATGCGCGCTCGCTGAAGCGCTCGCTGCAGCAGATCGCGCACTCGAGCCAACGCGCAGCGCACATGGTGAACCAACTGCTGTCGATGGCCCGCGCCGAAGACCAGGTGACTGCATTGCGCAAGCAGGAGGTGCGACTGTCGCGGCTGGCGCGTGAGGTGGTGCGCGACTTCGTGCCGCGCGCGCTGGAGAAGCGCATCGACCTCGGCTTCGAGGGCCCCGAGCACGACGACGGCCCCACGCGTCTGATCGGCCAGCCGGTGTTGATCAGAGAATTGATCCGCAACCTGGTGGACAACGCGCTGCAGTACACACCGGCCGGTGGCGAAGTGACCGTGCGCGTGACCCCCGATCCGTTCGGCCAGGTGGTGGTGCTGCAGGTGCAGGACTCCGGCCCCGGCATTCCGGAAGCCGAACGCGAGCTGGTGTTCCGCGCCTTCTACCGCGCTCTGGACACGAACGCCGACGGCAGCGGCCTCGGCCTGGCGATCGTCAAGGAGATCGCCAACCAGCATGGCACCAGCGTGACGGTGAGCGACGCGTTTGCGCGCAGCGGCGCTGGCGGCATGCAGACCCCGGGCGCGCTCTTCACGATACGCTTCCCGTTGGTGGCCACCACCGGCGCCGCGGCCTGAGCGTCACGCGCCGGGCTTGTCGTCGAACAGGCGCCGCATCAGCGTCAACAGGCTCGAGTCGTCGAGCGTATCCAGCCCTGCCGCGCAGGCCTTCGCGAACAAGGCTTGCGCCACCGCGCCGAGCGGGGGTCTGGTTTGCGCACGCACAGCGAGTTCGAGCGCCAACGTGGTGTCCTTGGCCAACAAAGTGGTGTGCGCCCGCGGCGCGAAGTCACCGGCCAGTGCGCGTGCCATGCGGTCGCTGCCGATCCAGCTCTGCGCACTCGACTGTTCGATCACCTGCAGCGTGCGCTGCGGATCGAGGCCCACGCGTTCGGCCAGCGCCAGCGCTTCGGCAGCGCCCGCCAGGTTGACCGCGGCGAGCAGGTTGTTGACCAGCTTGGTGCGCGCTCCATCACCGATGCGCACGCCGATGCGCACCAAGCGCGACGACAGCCATCGCAAGACCGCCTCGTGCGACGCGAACACCGCATCGGCACACGCCACCATCAGGCTCATCGATCCGTCGCGCGCGCGCTGGGGTCCGCCCGACATCGGCGCGTCGATGCAAGCCACGCCGCGTGCCTGCAGGCGCTCCGCCATTCGTTCGACGTCGTGCGGCGCGATGGTCGGGCACAGCACGACCGTCGTGCCCGCCTTCCAGGCATCACCGACACCCGCATGGCCGAACAACACGTCGTCGCACTGCGCCGCGTCGACCACGGCCACGATCAGCAGCGAACAGAGCCGCGCCAGATCGGCACAGCCAGCAGCCCGTTGCGCGCCGGTCTGGATCAGCGCGGCTTCTGCCTCGGGGCGCAGGTCGCGCACCCACACGCGGCAGCCGCCGTCGAGCAGCCGCCGCGCCATCGCGCCGCCCATGTTGCCGACGCCGATCACACCGACTGGCGCTGCAAACTTCGGTGGCTCCGGTGCAGCGGCCTGGGCGGGAACCGCGGCCATCAGCTTTGCATCAAGGTGCGGCTGCGCGCGATCGACATCAGCAGGCCAAGGCCGAGCCCCAGCGTGACCATCGCGGTGCCCCCGTAACTGATGAACGGCAGCGGGACGCCGACCACCGGCAGCACGCCACTCACCATGCCCATGTTGACGAATGCGTAGGTGAAGAAGCTCAAGGTGACGGCACCGGCCAACAGGCGCGCAAACACCGTGGGCGCCTCGCCGGCGATCATCAGGCCGCGCAGGATCAACAGCGCAAAGCCGATCAGGAGGCCGATCACGCCCAACAGTCCGAACTCCTCGCCGAACGCCGCGAAGATGAAGTCGGTGGTGCGCTCGGGAATGAACTCCAGGTGCGTCTGCGTGCCGTTCATGAACCCCTTGCCGGTAACGCCGCCGGAGCCGATCGCGATCATCCCTTGGATGATGTGGAAACCCTTGCCGAGTGGATCCGTCGTGGGGTCGAGCAGCGTGCACACGCGGTGCTTCTGGTACTCGCGCAGCATCGGCCACGGCACGCCCGGCTCGCACAGGCGATCCTGGCTGATGATGAGCGCGATGATGCCCGCCGCGCCGAGCGCGAGCACCGGGATGATCAGCTTCCACGAAAGGCCGGCGAAGAAGATGACGTAAATGCCGGCCGACAGAATCAGGATCGCCGTGCCCAGGTCGGGTTGCTTGACGACCAGGCCCACCGGCACCAGCAGCAGCAAACCGGCGATCACGAAATCGGGGGCGTGCAAGCGACCTTCGCGCTTCTGGAACCACCAGGCCAACATCATCGGCATCGCGATCTTCAGGATCTCGCTGGGCTGGATCACCATCCCCACGTTGAGCCAGCGGGTCGCACCTTTCTTCGTGATGCCGAACAACGCGGTCGCCACCAGCAACGCCACGCCGACCGTGTACAGCGGCACCGCCAGCCCCATCAGCTTTTGCGGCGGAATCTGAGCCACCACGAACATGATGATGACCGCCAACAGCATGTTGCGTCCGTGATCGACGAAGCGCGTGCCGTGGTCGAAGCCGGCCGAGTACATCGTGATCAAGCCAGCCGCCGCCAGCAGCGCGACCACCACCACCAGCGTGCCGTCGAAGCCGCTGAACATCGGGCGCACCCGCTGCCACAGCGTGGGTTGCTCGAAGACCGCGCTCATGAGCCGCCTCAGCGCACCCGTTCGGCCACGCGCACGGCGGGCGGCGACGGTGCCGACACCGCGGCCGCGGCGGCCGGCGAACCGGGCAGCGCGTAGTCGCTGGCCGGCCGTTGTTTGCCGGTGATCGGACCCGACTTGCCCTGCTGGGTGAGCGCCATGTCTTCGGCGCTCGGCACCAGCCCGAGCAACACGTAGTCGAACACGCGGCGCGCCATCGGCGCGGCGGCTTCGGAGCCGAAGCCGGAGTTCTCGACGATCACCGCCAGCGCCACCGTCGGCGCTTCGACCGGCGCGAAGGCGATGTACCAGGAGTGGTCGCGCTGGTGCTCCTCCAGCTTGGAGGCGTTGTACTTCTCGTTCTGCTTGATCGACACCGCCTGTGCCGTGCCGGTCTTGCCGCCGGTCTTGTACGGCGCGCCGAGGAACGACCGAACCGACGTGCCCTCCTGCGTCACGCCATACATCGCTTTGGTGATCAGCTCCACGTGTTCGCGCTTGAACGGCAGCGGCTCGAGCGCATCGCTGGCCACGCGTTTGCGCTCGCGGGTGACGATGTCTTCGATATCGCTCACCAGCCGCGGCTTGAAGCGCTGGCCACCCGCCACCAGCGTGGCGGTGGCGGTGGCAAGCTGCAGCGCCGTGAAGTTGTTGTAGCCCTGGCCGATGCCCAGCGAAATCGTTTCACCCGCGTACCACTTCTGCTGTTCAGGCTTGCGATACGCCCGGCGCTTCCACTCGGTGGAGGGCAGCAAGCCGGTCACCTCGCCGTCGATGTCGATGCCGGTCTTGCGCCCGAACCCGAACGGCAGCAGCTGCTCGTACATCAGATCGACGCCGAGGTCGTTGGCCAGCGAGTAGTAGTAGACGTTGCTCGACTTGACGATCGAGCGACTCATGTCCACCGGCCCGAGGCCTTTGTCGCCGTGGCTGCGGAAGGTGTGGTTGCCGAACTGGAACGTGCCGCCGTCGTAGATCACCGTGTTCGGGCCGCGCTTGCCGCTGTTCAGGGCGGCCATGGCCATGAACGGCTTGAAGGTCGAGCCAGGCGGGTAGGTGCCTCGCAGCGCCCGGTTCAGCAGCGGCTTTTCGATCGACTCGTTGAGCTCGCGCCAGTTCTCCGAGTCGATGCCATCGACAAACAGGTTGGGGTCGAACGTCGGCTTGCTGACCAGCGCGAGCACCTCGCCGTTGCGCGGGTCGATCGCCACCAGCGCGCCACGCCGGTCGCCGAACATTTCTTCCACCAACGCCTGCAGCTTGATGTCCACCGAAAGATGCAGGGTGTTGCCGGGGGTTGCGCCATGGCTGTTCAGGCGCCGGACGGCGCGGCCCCCGGCACTGGTCTCGACCTCTTCGAAGCCGGTGGTGCCATGCAGATCGTCTTCGTAGGCCTGCTCCAACCCGAGCTTGCCGATGTACTCCGTGCCCTTGTAGTTGGCCTGGCGGTCCTCGTCCCAGTCCTCGATCTGCTTCTTCTCGGTCTGGTTGATGCGCCCGATGTAGCCGATCAGGTGCGCGCCGGCCTCGCCCAGCGGATAGTGGCGGAACAGGCGGGCGCGCACTTCCACGCCGGGAAAGCGGTACCGCTGCGCCATGAAACGCGCCACCTCTTCGTCGGTGAGCTTGGTGCGGATCGGCAGCGATTCGAAACTCTTGCTCTCGTCGAGCAAACGCTTGTAGCGGCGCCGATCGCGCTGCTGGATGTCGACCACCTGCGCCAGCTCGTCGATCACCTGCTCGGTGGTGCCGCTCAGCTTCGACGGTGTGATCTCCAGCGTGTAGGCCGAATAGTTGGTGGCCAACACGACGCCGTTGCGGTCCAGGATGAGGCCGCGATTCGGCACGATCGGCACCACCGCGATGCGGTTCGCCTCGGCCTGCGTCGACAGCTCGTCGTGCTTCCAGACCTGCAGCCACAACACTCGCGCTCCGAGCAGGCCGAAGCCGAACAGGACGAACGCAGCGGCCGCGATCAAGCGGCCGCGGAAGCGGTCCAACTCGAATTCGACGTTGCGCAGTTCGATCATCGTGACACCCAGCGCCTGTTATAGCGGCCGGTTCTCGTCCGGATCGGGTGCACGGCGCTGCGGAGCCAACAAAATCCACACCGCCACCGGCCACAGCGCCGCCTCGATGGTCGGCGCGATCAGCAATTGCCATCCCGGCAGGCTGCCGCCCGACACCAGCCGCACGGCGAGCGCCACGCCGTGCGCGGCGGCCAGCAGCGGCCACACCTGCAGCGCCTGCTCGAACACCGAGAACCACAGCAAGCGGCGGTGGATCGTCACGGCCAGAAAACTGAGCAGCGTGTAGGCGAGCGCATGCTGGCCGAACAAGGCGCCTTGGTGCACGTCCATCAACAGCCCGAGCACGAAGGCGATGCCCACGCCCACGCGAAGCGGCTGGTGCACGTTCCAGAACACCAACACCAGCGCCAGCAGGTCGGGCATGGCCGCCTGCCGGCCGAGCGGGATCAGGTTGAAGCCCAGCGCGAACACCAACGACGCGACGATGAACAGCGGATTGACCGGCAACAGCAGTTGGTCGGCTCCGCGCGGCATGATCATGGCGCGCCCCTCATCGCTTGCTCCCACGCTGACGCCCGGGCTTGGCCGCGGGCTCGGGCTCGGGGCGCGGCGGCATCTGTGCCGCCAAGGGATCGAGCACGAGCACGTGCCGCACGCCGTCGGGGCGCGCATTGGCCAGCAAGGTGATGCGCGCAAAGCCGGAATCGACCTTGCGATCGACCTTGGTGACGGTGGCCACCGCCAGTCCGGGCGGGTAGACGCCATCGACACCGCTGGTGAGCAGCATGTCGCCTTCCTGCACGTCGGCATTGCCGGCCATGAAACGCAGCTCCATCGCGTTGCCGTCGCCGGCGCCGAAGGCCGCGCTGCGCGCTTGGGTGCGCGGATTGAGCACGGGAATCGCGGCCTCCTTGTCGGCCAGCAAGGTGACCTCGGACGACAGCGGGTACACGCGTGTGACCTGGCCGAGCACGCCGGCGTCGTTGATCACCGGCGAACCCGGCAGCACCCCCGCCGCCGAGCCACGGTCGATGAACAGCTTGCGCGAGTAGGGATCGGTGGCCTCGTACAGCACTTCGGCGGTGTGGCTCTTGACGACCAAGGTGGGCCGCAGGTCGAGCAGTGCGCGCAGCCGCGCGTTCTCCGCCGCGAGTTGCTCCACACGAGAAGCGCGTTCGGCCTGCGCCACCAGCTTGGCGCGCGCGTCGCGTTCGCCGGCGATGGCGCGCTGCAGGCCGACGAAGTACTCGCTGCCGCCTTCCACCAACTCCACCGGCACCAGCAGCGCACGCTGCACCGGCAGCAGCGCGGTGGCGAGCGCCGCGCGGATCGGCTGGATGTACTTGATGCGCGAGTCGGCGGCCATCAGAAAGACGGCCAATGCCGAGAAGAACGCCAGTTTCGTCAGCGCCGATGGGCCCTGGCGAAAGAAGGGCGGTGGCGTGCGATCAAGGGTCCCCAGTGGCATGGGGTCTCAAGCCCCGTCACTCGGACGTGAAGATCGAGCCCAGGCGCTCCATGCGCTCCAGTGCCATGCCGCAACCGCGCACGACGCAGGTCAGCGGGTCTTCGGCCACCAGCACCGGCAGGCCGGTCTCTTCGGCGAGCAGGCGGTCGAGGTCGCGCAGCAGCGCGCCACCACCGGTGAGCATCATGCCGCGCTCGGCAATGTCGGCGCCGAGTTCGGGCGGCGTCTGCTCGAGCGCGTTCTTCACACTGGAGACGATCTGGTTGAGCGGATCGGTCAGCGCCTCGAGGATCTCGTTGCTCGAGATCGTGAAGCTGCGTGGCACGCCCTCGGACAGGTTGCGGCCCTTGACCTCCATCTCCTTCACTTCGGAGCCGGGGAAGGCCGAACCGATGCTCTTCTTGATGCCTTCGGCGGTGGGCTCGCCGATCAGCATGCCGTAGTTGCGGCGGATGTAGTTGATGATGGCTTCGTCGAACTTGTCGCCGCCGACTCGCACGCTGCCTTTCCAGACCATGCCGCCCAGGCTGATGACGCCCACTTCGGTGGTACCGCCGCCGATGTCGACCACCATCGAGCCGGACGCCTCGCTCACCGGCAGCCCCGCACCGATGGCGGCGGCCATCGGCTCTTCGATCAAATAGACCTCGCTGGCGCCGGCGCCCAGCGCCGACTCGCGGATCGCGCGCCGCTCGACCTGGGTGGAACCGCAGGGCACGCAGATGATGATGCGTGGGCTCGGCTTCATCATGGACCGCGGGTGGACCATCTTGATGAACTGCTTGAGCATCTGCTCGGTGACGGTGAAGTCGGCGATCACGCCGTCCTTCATCGGGCGGATCGCCTCGATGTTGCCGGGCACCTTGCCGAGCATCGCCTTGGCTTCGGCCCCTACCGCCTGGATGGTCTTCTTGCCGTTGGGACCGCCTTCGTGGCGGATTGCCACCACGGAGGGCTCGTCGAGCACGATGCCCTTGCCGCGCACGTAGATCAGCGTGTTCGCGGTGCCGAGGTCGATGGCCAGGTCGGTGGAGAAGTAGCGGCGCAGGGATCCGAACATGCTGAGGCGATCAAATTTTGTTCGCGTTCGTCGGGCGTGCGCTGCGCAGAATGAGGCCGCAAGCGAGGCGCGCGAGGGTCTTCGATGGCGCGCGATAATACAGCAACCCCCTGTGAATCCCGCGTGCGAAGCAGCGCTTCGGACGCATTCCTGCACAACGTTGCTCCCATGGCACTGACCCCACAAGACGTGAGCCGCATCGCGCATCTTGCGCGCCTCGCACTCACTGCCGACGAAGAGCGCGCGATGTTGGCGCAGATCAACGGCTTCTTCGGCATCGTCGAGCGCATGGGACAAGTCGACACCCGCGGCGTCGAGCCCTTGTACACGCCGCTGTCGGCCCTGGGGTCGGTGGCGCTGCGTCTGCGCGACGACGCAGTGACCGAAACCAACGAACGCGAGCGCAACCAGCGCAGCGCACCGCAGGTCGAAGACGGCTTGTACCTCGTGCCCAAGGTGATCGAGTGAGTCTCGAGCGGCTGGGCGTGGCCGAGCTGCGCGGGGCGCTGGCGGCTCGCGAGGTGTCGAGCGTGGAGCTGACGAAACATCTGCTCGCACGGATAACGGCTCATCACGAGTTGGGTGCGTTTCTGCACGTCGATGGCGAGGGCGCGCTCGCCGTCGCGGCACGTGCCGACGCACAGCGCGCGCAGGGCGACACGAGGCCGTTGCTCGGCATCCCGATCGCCCACAAGGATGTGTTCGTCACCGCCGATGCGCCGACCACCGCCGGGTCGCGGATGCTGAGCGGCTATGCCAGCCCGTTCGATGCCACGGTGGTGGCCAGGCTCGGCCGCGACGCCGGCACGGTCAGCCTGGGCAAGCTCAACTGCGACGAGTTCGCGATGGGGTCGGCCAACGAGAACTCCGCCTTCGGTCCGGTGCACAACCCTTGGGACCGCACGCGCGTGCCCGGCGGCTCCTCGGGCGGCTCGGCCACCGCCGTCGCCGCGCGCCTCGTGCCCGCCGCCACTGGCACCGACACCGGCGGCTCGATCCGCCAGCCGGCCGCCTTCACCGGCACCACCGGCATCAAGCCGACCTATGGCGTGTGCTCGCGCTACGGCATCATCGCCTTCGCCTCCAGTCTCGATCAGGCCGGCGTGCTGGCGCGCTCGGCCGAGGACTGCGCGCTGCTGCTGTCGGCGATGAGTGGCCACGATCCGCGCGATGCCACCAGTGCCGAGCGGCCGCCGCAGGACTACGCGAGAGCGCTGGCGCAGCCGTTGCCGGGCGCGCCGGCAGCGCGACCGCTGCAGGGTCTGCGCATCGGTTTGCCGCGCGAGTTCTTCCCAGCCACGCTGAGTCCCGACGTCGAAGGCGCCGTGCGCACCGCGCTGGCGGAACTGGAAAAGCTCGGTGCGATGCTGGTCGACGTGAGCCTGCCGCGGACCGAGTTGTCGATCCCGGTGTACTACATCATCGCGCCGGCCGAGGCGAGCTCGAACCTGTCGCGCTACGACGGTGTGCGCTACGGCCATCGCACCGACCAGCCGAAGGACCTGCTCGATCTGTACCGCAAGACCCGCGCCGAGGGCTTCGGTGCCGAGGTCAAGCGCCGCATCATGATCGGCACCTATGTGCTCAGCCACGGCTACTACGATGCCTACTACCTGCAGGCGCAGAAGCTGCGCCGCATGATCGCCGACGACTTTCAGCGCTGTTTCAAGGATTGCGACGTGATCGCCGGCCCGGTCGCACCCAGCGTGGCGTGGAAGATCGGCGAGCAGGGCGACGACCCGGTCAAGGCCTATCTGGCCGACATCTTCACGCTGCCCGGCAGCTTGGCCGGTCTGCCCGGCATGAGCGTGCCGGCGGGTTTGGGCGAACACCACATGCCGGTGGGTCTGCAGTTGATCGGCAACTTCTTCGACGAGGCCCGATTGCTGCAGGTGGCGCATGCGCTGCAGCAAGCCACCGACTGGCACCGTGCGGCGCCGCCGGGGGTCTGAACACCATGCCCGTCAGTCCGCTGGTGCGAGGGTATGAGGTCGTGATCGGCCTGGAGACCCATGCCCAACTGCACACGCGCAGCAAGGCGTTCTCCGGCGCGGCCACGGCGTTCGGCGCCGCGCCGAACACGCAAGCCAGCGCCGTCGATCTCGCGCTGCCCGGCACGTTGCCGGTGTTGAACCGCGCAGCCGTCGAATGCGCCATTCGCTTCGGGTTGGCGGTGGGCGCGCGCATCGCGCCACAGTCGATCTTTGCCCGCAAGAACTACTTCTACCCCGACCTGCCCAAGGGCTACCAGATCAGCCAGTACGAAACCCCGGTCGTGCAAGGCGGCCGCGTGCCGTTTCTGCTGGGCGAGGCGCGCAAGACCGTGATGCTGACGCGCGCCCACCTGGAAGAAGACGCCGGCAAATCGCTGCACGAGGGGGCCGGTTCGCTCAGCCACGGCCTGTCGGGCATCGACTTGAACCGTGCCGGCACACCGCTGTTGGAGATCGTGACCGAGCCCGACATGCGCTCGGCGGCCGAAGCGGTGGAGTACGCGCGTGCGTTGCACACGCTGGTGGTGTGGCTCGGCATCTGCGACGGCAACATGCAGGAAGGCAGTTTCCGTTGCGACGCCAACGTGTCGGTGCGCAAGCCGGGCGGGCCGCTGGGCACCCGCCGCGAGATCCAGAAGCTGAATTCGTTTCGTTTCATGCAGCAGGCGATCGAATTCGAGGTCAACTGGCAGATCGACCGCCTTGAGGACGGCCTGGGCATCGAGCAAGCCACGGTGCTGTTCAACCCCGACAGCGGCGAGACGCGCGCAATGCGCACCAAGGAAGACGCGCACGAT
>DATKJN010000171.1:0-2984 GCA_035543655.1 Burkholderiaceae bacterium
TGCACCACGAAGAGCGTTCGATCCTCGAACGCATCGCGCGCGGCGAACGCATCGACCACATGGAGACGGTGCGCCGCCACAAGGATGGCCGGCTGGTGATGGTGTCGGCCACCATCTCGCCGATCCGCGACGATCGCGGCCACGTCGTCGGCGCGTCGAAGATCGCGCGCGAGATCACCAAGCGCAAGGAGCAGGAAGCCGGGCTCAACGTGCGCCGCAGCGAGCTGGAAGAAGCGGTCGTCGCGCGCACCGAGGAGTTGTCGGCGCGCGAGGACTTTCTGCAGACGCTGACCGACAACCTGCCCGGCATGGTGGCGTACTGGCGCGACGACGTGTGCCAGTTCTCCAACGAGGCCAACGCCGCGTGGTTCGGGCTCACGCGCGACCAGATCGTGGGCATGAATGCGCGCGACCTGATCGGCGACGAGGCGTACCAGAGCCGCCAGCCGCTGGTGCGGCAGCTGATGGCGGGCGAGCCCTACCACGTGGAGCGCACGCTGACCAACGCCAAGGGCGAGGCGCGCCACCTGTGGTCGCACTACATGCCCTACCAGCGCAACGGCCGGATCGATGGCTTCTTCGTGATGCAGTCCGACGTCACGCCGATCAAGGAGGCCGAGGTCCGGCTGCGCGAGTCCAACACGGAGCTGGTGCGCGCCGAGCATTTCGCGCGCACGATTGCCGAGAACATCCCGGGACGAGTGGTGTACTGGACTCGCGATCGCGTGTGCGGCTATGCCAACAAGCACTTCTGCGACTGGTTCGGCCGCACGCGCGACGAGGTGATCGGCCGCAAGATCGAGGAGGTGCTGGGCGCCGACCACCTGGCCAAGCGCTGGCCGCGCATCCAGGCCGTGCTGACCGGGCAGACGCAGGTCTTCGAGCGCGAGGAGCTGGGTCGCGACGGTCGCGTGCACACCACCTGGGTGCACTACCTGCCCGAGCGGCGCGACGGCGAGGTGATGGGGTTTTTCGTGCTGGTGCACGACATCACCGAACTCAAGGACGCGCAGCGCCAGCTGCAGGTGCTCAACGACTCGCTGGCGCAGGCGCGCGACGCCGCCGATGCGGCCAATCGCGCGAAGAGCGAATTCCTCGCCAACATGAGCCACGAGATCCGCACGCCGATGAACACCGTGCTCGGCCTCACGCGGCTGCTGCAGCGTGAGGAACTGAGCGACGAGCAGGCCGCCAACGTGGAGAAGATCAGCGAAGCCACCAAGCACCTGCTGGCCATCATCAACGACATCCTCGACCTGTCCAAGGTCGAGGCCGGACAGCTGCGGCTCGAGCGCGTGAGCTTCCCGATCGAAGCACTGCTCGACCAGGTGCGCTCGCTGATCTCCGACCAGGCGCTGCACAAAGGCCTGGCGATCGAAGTGGAGACCGATGGCACGCCGCTGTGGCTGCAGGGCGACCCGACCCGGCTGCGCCAGGCGCTGCTCAACTACGCCGCCAATGCGGTCAAGTTCACCGAGCGGGGTTCGGTGTGCATCCGCGCCCGCCTGCTGCACCGGCACGACCAGCAGGTGCTGCTGCGCTTCGAGGTGCGCGACACCGGCCGCGGCGTCGACCCGGAGCAACTGCCGCGCCTGTTTTCCGCCTTCGAGCAGGGTGACTCGTCGACCACGCGGCGCTACGGCGGCACCGGTCTCGGTCTGGCGGTGACACGCCGGCTGGCCTCGATGATGGGCGGCGAATCGGGCGCGGAGAGCGAGCTCGGCAAGGGCAGCACGTTCTGGTTCACCGCGATGCTGCAAGTGGGTCAGGAGCAGGCGATGGTGAGCGACCCGGGGGTGCGCGAGGCCGGTGAATCGGAATCGCAGCTGCGCAGCCAGCACGCCGGTGCGCTGATCCTGCTGGCCGAGGACCACCCGGTGAACTGCGAGATCGCCAAGGCGCTGCTCGAGGCGGCGGGCCTGCGCATCCACGTGGCAGTCGATGGCCGCCAAGCCGTGCAGATGGCGGCCACGACCGACTACGACGCGGTCTTGATGGACGTGCAGATGCCGCGACTCGATGGACTCGACGCCACGCGCGCGATCCGCCAGCTGCCCGGACGCGCCGACACGCCGATCGTGGCGATGACCGCCAACGCCTACGAGGACGACCGCGCGCAATGCCTCGATGCCGGCATGAACGACTTCTTGTCGAAGCCGGTGGAGCCGAGCCATCTGTACGCGGTGTTGCTGCGATGGCTCAGCAAGCGCGCACGCGCGCCGGCCACCAGCACGAACTGATTTCGCGTTCATTGCGCAGGGCCGCGCTTCAACGGCCGAGCTGCGCCCACGGGAACAGCCTGCGGTTCAGCGCCTTGAACGCGAAGTCGCTCGCCAGGCCGATCAGTCCGATCACGATGATGCCGAAGATGATCTGGTCGGTGGCCAGCAGCGCCTGGCTGTCGGTGATCATGTGGCCGATGCCGCTCGAGGCGCCGATCAGCTCGGCCACGATCACATAGGTCCAGGCCCAGCCGAGCACCATGCGCAGGGTCTCGGCGATCTCCGGCGCGGCACCGGGGATCAGCACGCGGCGGATCAGGCCCCGATCACTCACGCCGAGCGTGTAGGCCGCTTCGACCAGATCGCGCCGCGTGTTGCCGACCGTGACCGCGATCATCAGCACCAGCTGAAAGAACGAGCCGATGAAGATGACCGCCAGCTTCTGCGACTCGCCGATGCCGGCCCACAGGATCAGCAGCGGGATGAAGGCACTGGCCGGCAGGTAACGCGCGAACGACACGAACGGCTCGAAGAAGGCTTCGATCGGCTTGTACGCACCCATCAACACGCCCAGCGGCAGCGCGAGCAGCGCGGCGATCACGAAACCGCCCAGCACGCGCCACACCGTCATGCCGATGTCCTTGGCAAAACCCATCTGCGTGAGCAGCGTCCAGCCGCTGTGCACCATCGTGATCGGATCGGCGAGGAAGGTCTTGCTGACGAAGCCGCCCAGCGTCGCGACCGACCACACGGCCACGAACA
>DATKJN010000172.1:0-3888 GCA_035543655.1 Burkholderiaceae bacterium
ACATGGAATCGCTCGAGTGTGCTGTGCAGCCAGCGACCGGCATCGCGCTTGTCGGCATCGTCGTCGAGTTCGTCGGCCTCCGACAGCTGCAACACCGCCCGGCTGAAGAAACGGTATGGGCACTGTCGGAGCGCTTCGACCGCGCTCGCGCTCCACGACGCTGGCAACGCCGCACCGGGTGTCGGCCGCGGATGTGGCACCGGAGTGGCCCACACGGTGCGCGGGGCCATCGGCGTCGCTATCGCCGGTGGCCCCGCAGCGCCGCGCCTCAGGCGAGCCAGGCGCAACCGTTCCACCCACGGACTGACCGCGAGCAACTCATCGCCGTCGGCACGACGGTGCAACAGAGCCACACGCGACAGCCGCAGCAGTTGCACGAATGCCAACGCAGCGCGTCGCCGGCGCGCCGCGCGGTCCGGCAGACCCAGGGCCTTGCGTGACGCTTCGTCGAGCAGCCCGGGGTCGTTGGGCAGCGTGCCGAGACGAAGTTCGTCTCCGCCGGGCAGCACCGCGGCCGCGAAGTCGCGCCCGATCGCGCGCGACAGCGGCGTGATCACCACGGCGGCCGAGGTCACCTCGGTGTCCGGCACAAAGCTCGCCTGCTCCAGCGTGGCTTCGACCCATTGCGAGAACTCTTCGAGGCTGCAATTCGACGCACGCGCGGCAGCCCAGGCCTCGTCGTTCACGCACCCGGTGTCAACCATGCGCAGCGCGCGGCGCAGTTGAATCCCCGCATCGTCCTCGCGCCGCGCCGCGCCATGCGGCGCGCCAAACAACAGCGCATCGAACGCTTGCAGCCAGTCGGCAAGTGCACGGCGCCGCGGGCGGGCAAAGGCATCGAGGCGGGCGCGCTCGTGCTGCCACAGCGTCTCGGCGCGATCGCGTGCCGCCTCGCCCACACGTTGACCGCGCCACACCTTCTCGAGAATCGCCAACCCATCCGATTGGGCCTCGTCGAGATCGGCTTTCAGCCAGTCGAGCGCGTCGTCCGATGCACTGGCCGCACGCACCGCGCGCAGCGCGGCTGTGGCGTGCGCACCGGCGCGCGTCGTCGCAAGCGACCAACCGGTCTCGTCGACCACACCGATTTGCGAGCGCTCGAGCAACGCGCGCACGCGCCGCACCAGTGCGCGGTCCTGCGCGACCAATGCGATCGGCGTTGCGCCGTCACGCAAGTGCTGCGCCACCTGCGCGGCCGCGGCCATCGCCTCGCCTTCGGCATCGTCGGCGGCCTCGGTCGTCAGCAGGCAGTGTTCGGGCCACGCATCGAACGGGTCGGTCGCGGCTGGATTCGCCGACAGCGCCAACACCGGCACGCCGTCGGCGGCGGCGCGGCTCAGCAAGTGGCCCGTGAACGCGTCGTCGCCGCCCAAGGTCAACGCCACCCAGGCCGATGGCTTGTGTGCAAACAAGCGGTCGGTGTTGGCGGCGCCCGCCAGCGCGGCCCACTCGATTGCCAGTCGCAGCAGCAAGCGCTGCGTCGAACCTGGGCCGCTGCCGGCACCGACCTGCTTGCGCGCACGCGCGAACCACGCCGCGCGCTCCCCGGGCACCATCGCATCGGCGTGCTTGCGCAGCGCATGTGCCGTGTGGACAAGCCGCTGCAGGGCCGCGTCGAAGCCGTGGGCGTCGCGCTGTTGCCACTCACGTGCCCATGCCTGCTTGCGCATGAGCTCGCGCGCGGTGACCCGATCGATGGCTCCGTCGCCGGTCAGCTCACCCGCTGCGCGCGCCACTGGGGGTCCGAGCGCCGCGGCCAATGTGCGCGCCGTATGCAGGCGCGGCATCCACAACGATCGTTCGGCGAACGCGTGACGCGCCGGCGTCAGCAGGTCGGCAAACGGCAGCAGCACCACGGCGTCCGCCACTGCAAGGTGCTGTTCGTCGAGCCAAGCATGCGTGGCCTGCGCGACCGCGCGCCACATGTCGGCCGGCTGCACGCCGGGCGCCAACACGTGAGAAACGATCGATGTCATAGGCAAACCGCATTGTGCGGCCGCCGGCAAGGTCAACCCTGATATGCCAGAATGCTCACGCATTCCACGGTCGTGCGTCTGCCGATTCAGGAGAGCTTATGAGCAGCGAACTGATCAAACACGTGTCCGATGCGTCGTTCGATAGCGATGTCCTGAAGTCCGACAAGCCGGTGCTGGTCGACTATTGGGCAGAGTGGTGCGGGCCGTGCAAGATGATCGCGCCCATCCTCGACGAGGCGGCGAAGGACTACACCGGTCGCCTGCAGATCGCCAAGATGAATGTCGACGAGAACCAGGACGTGCCGGCCAAGTTCGGCATTCGGGGCATCCCCACGCTGATGCTGTTCAAGGACGGCCAACTCGCCGCCACCAAGGTCGGCGCCCTGTCGAAGTCGCAGTTGACCGCGTTCCTCGACGGTCATCTATAATCGCGCCATTGCGGGCCAGCCGGGGGAACCCCGGCTGACGTAGCCGCCACAGAATTGCCGCCACGCGCATCTCATGCAGCGCGTGGTTCCGGCCCCAACCCCGATGCTTCAAGGTTCGCTTGCCACGTGCGGGCGATGACGCTCTCGGATCACGGCCGGACACTCCGTTCGCGTGCCCGTGGCATCGGGCCCGACTCTCACGCACCCTGGTTGAACGAATGCATCTGTCCGAACTGAAGGCGCTCCACGTCTCGGCGCTCATCAAGATGGGCGAAGAACTGGAGATCGAAAACGTCGCTCGCATGCGCAAGCAGGAGCTGATGTTCGCGATCATGAAGAAGCGCGCCAAAGGCGGCGAGCAGGTGTTCGGCGACGGTGTGCTCGAGGTGCTGCCCGACGGCTTCGGCTTCCTGCGCTCGATCGACACCAGCTACATGGCGAGCACCGACGACATCTACCTGTCGCCGAGCCAGATCCGCCGCTTCAACCTGCACACCGGCGACATGGTCGAAGGCGAGGTGCGGGTGCCCAAGGACGGCGAGCGCTACTTCGCGCTGGTCAAGGTCGACAAGGTCAACGACCTGACGCCCGAGGAGAGCAAGCACAAGATCATGTTCGAGAACCTGACGCCGCTGTTCCCGAAGGAGCAGTTCAGGCTCGAGCGCGAGATCAAGGCCGAAGAGAACATCACCTGCCGCATCATCGACCTGATCGCGCCGATCGGCAAAGGCCAGCGCGCGCTACTGGTGTCACAGCCCAAGAGCGGCAAGACGATCATGATGCAGCACCTGGCGCACGCGGTGGTCGCCAACTACCCCGACGTGCACCTGATCGTGCTGCTCGTCGACGAGCGGCCCGAAGAAGTGACCGAGATGATCCGCACCGTGCGCGGCGAGGTCATCAGCTCCACCTTCGACGAGCCCGCGGCGCGCCACGTGCAGGTTGCCGAGATGGTGATCGAGCGCGCCAAGCGCCTGGTCGAGCTGAAGAAGGACGTGGTGATCCTGCTCGACTCGATCACCCGCCTGGCGCGTGCCTACAACAACGTGCTGCCCAGCTCCGGGAAGGTGCTCACCGGCGGCGTCGACGCCAACGCGTTGCAGCGGCCCAAGCGCTTTTTCGGCGCCGCGCGCAATGTGGAAGAAGGCGGCTCGCTGACCATCATCGGCACCGCCCTCATCGACACCGGGTCCAAGATGGACGAGGTGATCTACGAGGAGTTCAAGGGCACCGGCAACTGCGAAATCCACCTGGATCGCCGCATGTCGGAAAAGCGCGTCTACCCGTCGATCCTGCTCAACAAGAGCGGCACGCGCCGCGAAGAGCTGCTGCTCAAGCCCGAGATCCTGCAAAAGACCTGGATCCTGCGCAAATTGCTGTACCCGATGGACGAGATCGAGGCGATGGAGTTCATCCTCGACAAGATGAAGGCCAGCAAGAACAACCTGGACTTTTTCGACATGATGCGAAGGGGTGGTTGAACC
>DATKJN010000173.1:0-2154 GCA_035543655.1 Burkholderiaceae bacterium
TGGCGCTGGCCGTGCAGCGCAAGGCCGACGGCGGCGCGCCGCAAGTGGCCCGCGCAGCGGGCATCGCGGCGCGCGCACTGCTGGTGCAAGCCGGCGTCGCCGCGGCCGAGCCCGACGACTGAAATCCAGGCCCTCGGCCGCATAAGATTCGGCCCATGCGACCCAAACTCATTCCCGCGCTGATCCTCATCGTCCTGGGGATCGTCTTCCTGCTGTCGAACTTCGGGCTGATGCCGCGGCTGGGCCCGCTGTTCGCGCAGTGGTGGCCGGTGATCCTGATCGTGGTGGGCGCCACCATGCTCTTGCGGCGCTGAAGCGACACCACCCCGAGGAGGCTGGCGATGATCGAAGGCTCCTGCGCCTGCGGCGCCCTGACCTGGCGCTTCGAGGGTGTGCCCGAGGGCGCCACGGCCTGCAACTGCACCGCCTGCCGGCGCTACGGCGCGCTGTGGGCCTACGACCACGAGGGCGAGGGCATCCACGTGTCGGGGCCCACCACGGCCTACGTGCGCGGCGACGCGCTGGGCTTTCACTTCTGTCCCACCTGCGGCTGCATGGCCTATTGGCGCGGCTTGCAGCCCAACGGGCAGGGCCAGCGCCGCATCGCGGTGAACCTGCGCCTGGCCGACCCGCAACGGGTGGCCGACGTGCCGATCGATCACTTCGACGGACTTGCATCCTGGGAAGACCTGCCGCGCGATGGGCGCTGCGTGCGCGACTATTGGTTCTGAACGTGAGGCGCCTGTGAAACACGGATACTGCAGACCATGAGCCCGTCCACCACCCACACCACCGACTACCGCAGCCCCACCGTGCGCCAATTGCGCGCCGACCTGGCCCTCGCGTTGCGCGCCGCCGCGCACCACGGCCTGGGCGAGGGCGTGTGCAACCATTTCAGCGTGGAGCTGCCCGATGGCTCGGGGCGCTTCCTGCTGAACCCGCGCGGATTCCTGTGGAGCGAGGTGCAGGCCGACGACATCGTGTTGGTCGACCAGCACGGCACGCGGCTGGCCGGCCGGCACGAGATCGAGCCGACCGCGATGTTCATCCACGCCGCGATCCACCGCGTGGCCGGCAAGGCCTGCGTGCTGCACACCCACATGCCGTTCTCGACCGCGCTCACGCTCACCGAAGACCGCGGCCTCGACACCACGCTGTCGCAGAACGCGATGCGCTTTCACGGCCGCATCGCGATCGACCCGCAGTACAACGGTGTGGCGCTCGACGTGGCCGAAGGCGAGCGCATTGCGCGCGCCATGAACGGCGCCGACATCGTGTTCCTCGGCAACCACGGCGTCGTGGTGTGCGGCCAGCGCGTCGACTACGCCTACGACGACCTGTACTACCTGGAGCGTGCCTGCATGCACCAGGTGCTGGCGCAGCAGACCGGGCGGCCGCTGAAGCCGGTGCCGGCGGCGATGGCGGCGCGTGTGGCCGAGCAGTGCTGCGGCGAGCGCCTGCAGTCCGAGCTGTTCTTCGAGGCGCTGCGCCGCACGCTGTAGCCGCGATGGCGCTGACCGTGCGCCCGCTCACGCCGGAGCGCTTTGGCGACCTGGAAGCGATCTTCAACGCCAAGGGCTGCTCGGTGGCGCGCGGTTGCTGGTGCATGTACTACCGCGTGAGCGGCAAGGCGGACTTGACGCGACCGGGCGACAGCCAGCGCCGCAGCAGCAAGAGCGCGCTCAAGGCGCTCGCCGCCAAAGACCCGCCGCCCGGGCTGATCGGCTATCGCGGCGAGACACCGGTGGGCTGGATTGCACTCGGCCCGCGCGCAGACTACGCCAAGCTGGCGAAGTCGCCGGTGATGAAGCCGGTGGACGAGCAGCCGGTGTGGTCCATTGTCTGCTTCGTCGTGCCGTCGGAGTTCCGCAGGCAAGGGGTGGCGCGTGAGTTGCTCGCCGGCGCGACCGCGTACGCCAGAAAACGCCGCGTCAAGCTGCTCGAGGCCTATCCGGTCGACAAGGGCGAGACGTCGGCCGCCGATGCATCGTGGTTCGGCTCCAAGCGCATGTTCGACGAAGCGGGCTTCGACGAAGTGGCGCGGCGCCGCCCCGATCGGCCGGTGGTGCGCCTGCGCGTTGAGTAAAGGGAAGTGCCATGCACCACTCCAGACTGTGCGCCATCTTGATCGACTGCCACACCGATGACGTCGAT
>DATKJN010000174.1:0-2014 GCA_035543655.1 Burkholderiaceae bacterium
AGCCGCTTCGCCCGGAATGATCGGCAGCACCAGCAAGCTGACCAGCAGCAGCGCGATGTGCACACGGCGCAGGCGCCCCGAGCGGTCGCGCTTGACCACCTGGTGCGCATAGGCGTAGCCGAGCAGCAGCGTGAGCTGAAAGAAGACCAGGCAGGTGGCCCACACCGCCACGCCGCCGCCGAACTGCGGCAGGATCAGCTTGGCGATGATCGGCTGCACCAGGAACAGCAGGAAGGCGCTGAGGAATATCGTGGCGCTGATCATCGTGTGAACGGTCCCCTCGGTTGCCGCTGCCCGCGCTGTGCGCCCGGCGCAACACGCCCGTCTGGCAAGCCCCGTTCCCGATGCAGGGAACTCCCTGAGGATGGATTTCGCGCGCCCGCGCGTAATACCGGGTTCGCGATTTCCATCCACAGACCAAGGAGCCCCGATGCGCAAGACCCGAGCTTTGGCCCTCACCGCGGTTGCGACCACGCTGCTGGCTGCCTGCGCCACCACGCCGTCCACCGGCCCGATGAGCTTCTTCATCACCAGCGTGGGCAGCGGCAAGGGCGCCGACCTCGGTGGCCTCGCCGGCGCCGACGCCCATTGCCAGCGCCTGGCCGGCGCCGCCAACGCCGGCGGCAAGACCTGGCGCGCCTACCTGAGCGTGCCCGGCTCGATGGCGCAAGGCAGCGCGCCCGTGCAGGGCACGCACGCACGCGACCGCATCGGCACGGGCCCCTGGTACAACGCCAAGGGCGAGTTGATCGCGCGCGACCTCACCCACCTGCACAACGGCAACAACCTCAACAAGAACACTGCACTCGACGAGAAGGGCGTCGTCGTCAAGGGCCGTGGCGACCAACCCAACGAGCACGACATCCTCACCGGCTCGCGCGCCGATGGCACCGCTTTCGCACCGCAGACCGACACCACGTGCAAGGCCTGGACCAGTAGCAGCGACGGCTCGGCGATCGTCGGCCACCACGATCGCTCCGGCCCGCTGCCCGACAACTGGGCCACCAGCTGGAACTTCTCGCACCAGTCGGCTGGCTGCAGCCAGGAGGCGCTGGTGCGCACCGGCGGCGCGGGACGCTTCTACTGCTTCGCCACGAACAACTGAGGCTTGTAACGATGCCGCTGTGCAGGGCACGGCGGCATCGATGCCGCTCACCCTTCACGGCTTGCAATTTGTGAAAGCGCCGTGGATGGCGATGCGGAAGGCACGCTCCTTGCCGTGTCGCGGGCATGGACCACCAGAGAGACCTCGACGACCTCGCCAAGGTCGATCGCCTGATCGCCGATGCCGAGCGGCGTCTTCGGGATCTGGAGATGACGCTGCGCGAGACCCGGGCCACCTCGCTTGACGACGCCATCAAGGCTCAAGACCTGCTCGCGTCTTTGCGCCTGGCACTCGTCAAATACAAGGCGCGGCGTGCGGCCATCGTGCAGTTCATTCAAGACACCGAGTCCGGGCGGCTGTAACAAGGGCCAGCGTCGGAAGGCGGCGCCGGCTCGCAGGCACCGCAACCATCACGATCGATCGCGCCACTAGCGGCACAAGCCGACGACGGCGTGTTTGCCAATGGGCGCTGTTCGTTTCGCGACGACAACCACGCGCTGCCCACGCTGCACCATCTGGGCGCCGGCGCATTTGCGGTGCCGTCGCGCGCGGCGCAGGGAGAGCTTTGAACGTTCAGAGTCGCAGACAACGCCGCAGCGGCCGGCATGGGGCACATGCGATGATCGACGCGTGCTGAAGAGTTTGAAGGAGTTGTTCGACAGCTTGCGGCCGCCATCGGGCGGGGATGCGCAGGGCAGCGAACATGCACTGCAGCTGGCAACCGCCGTGATGCTGGTGGAAGTGATGCGCGCCGACGCCACCTTCCATGCCGGCGAACGCGAGGCCGTGCGTGCGGCGCTGCGCGACAAGTTCGCGCTGACCGACGACGAGGTGGCGCGACTGGCCGAACTGGCGGAAACCACCGCCCACCAGGCCACCGACCTCTACACCTTCACCTCGCGCATTGAC
>DATKJN010000175.1:0-4636 GCA_035543655.1 Burkholderiaceae bacterium
CGCCGGCGAGGATCGACTGCCCGGAGATGCGCATGTGCAGCGCGGTGACGTTGTTGTCCTTGTCGAGCCCGGCCACCAGGCGGCACTGCGTGATCGGGTGGTAGCGCCCGTGTTGCATGTCTTCTTCGCGCGACCAGATCAGCTTGATCGGCGTGCCGGGCATCTCTTTGGCGATGGCCACCGCCTGGCGCACGTAGTCGGTCATGCCGCGACGGCCGAAGCCACCCCCGAGGTGGATCTTGTGCACCTCGACCTGCGCCGCCGGCAGGCCCGAGGCCTCCACCGTGGCTGCGAACGCGGCCTCGCCGTTTTGCGTGGGGCACCACACCTCGCAGCGCTGCGGTGTGTACAGCGCGGTGGCGTTCATCACCTCCATGCAAGCATGGTTCTGGTGCGGGTACGAATACACCGCCTCGATCGTGCGCGTGGCGCCGGCGAGCGCCGCCTTCACGTCGCCCACCTTGTTGGCCGACACCGCTTCGTCGGCGGTGAGGCCGGCTTTGAGCATCTGCGCCACATCGGAACTCGATGTCTTGGCGTTCGGGCCTTCGTCCCAGACGATCGTCAGCGCATCGAGCGCGGTCTTGGCGCGCCACCAGGTGTCGGCCACCACCGCGACTGCACTGTCGCCGACCTGCACCACCTTCTTCACGCCGGGCCGATTGGCCACGGCGGCCGCATCGAAGCTCTTCACCTTGCCGCCGAACACCGGGCAATCCTTGATCGCCGCGTTCAACATGTTGGGCAGCTTCAAGTCCATGCCGTAGACCTGGGAACCGTCGACCTTGGCGCGCGTGTCCAGACGTGCCACCGGCTTGCCGGCGATCTTCCAGGTGCTGGGGTCCTTCAACGCGACATCGGCCGCGGCCGGCGCGGGCAGCTTCGCCGCCGCATCGGCCAGTTGGCCGTAGCGCGCGCTGCGGCCGCTCTTGCTGTGCGTGACCACGCCGTTGGCCACCGTGCATTCGCTGACCGGCACGCTCCACGAATTGGCGGCCGCCTGCACCAGCATCATGCGGGCCGCCGCGCCGCCTTTGCGCACGTAGTCGTTGGACTCGCGGATGCCGCGGCTGCCGCCGGTGGAGAAGTTCTGCCACACGCGGTTGCGTGCCACGTTCTGTCCCGGCGTGGGGTATTCGGTGGTGACCTTGGCCCAGTCGCACTCGAGTTCTTCGGCCACCAGTTGCGCCAGACCGGTGAGCGTGCCCTGGCCCATCTCGCTGCGCGCGATGCGCACGACCACGGTGTCGTCGGGCTTGATCACCACCCAGGCGTTGATCTCGCCGCTCGCGGGCTGCGCCAGCGCCTTGCTGACCAGCGGCGAGTCGGGAATGTGGAAGCCCACCACCAACGAGCCGGCCACCGCAGTGGACGAGCCCAGGAAGCGGCGGCGCGAAACGGAGCGCGGGGAAGGCAGGGTTGTCGTGTTCATGTGTGCCTCCTCAAGCCGTACGCGTCTTGGCGGCGACCTTGATCGCCGCGCGCACGCGGTTGTAGGTGCCGCAGCGGCAGATGTTGGTCATCGCGTCGTCGATGTCGGCGTCGGATGGATCGGGTTTCTTCTTCAGCAGCGCCGCCGCGGCCATCAACATGCCCGACTGGCAGAAGCCGCACTGCGGCACGTCCATCTGGACCCAGGCCTTCTGCAGTGCATGCGACGCGTTGGGCGCGAGGCCCTCGATGGTGACGATCTTCTGTGTCGGCTCGACGGTGGACGCCGGGCGCACGCACGAGCGCACCGGTTCGCCGTCGATGTGCACGGTGCAGGCGCCACATTGCGCGACACCGCAACCGTACTTGGTGCCGGTGAGGCCGAGCTGTTCGCGCAGCACCCACAGCAGCGGGGTGTCGGGTTCGGCTTCGAAGTCGCGGTTGCTGCCGTTGACGTTCAAGCGGGCCATGCGTGAGTCTCCTGGTTTTTGCCTTGAGGAACCTGAGGCCGCGGCATTGTCAGCCTTCGCGATGCTGGACTCAATCACACGGGTATTTCCCAACGGGCGTCGCATGTGGGCGGACACATCGCCGCGCAGCGCGCCGCATGCATGCGCGGCGCGACAATGCGGCATGCAGGTCGCGTCGTATCTGAAGCTGAGCATCGTGGTGGCGCTGGCCACCATCGCGCTGAAGTTCGGCGCCTGGTGGCTCACCGGGTCGGTGGGCCTGTTGTCCGATGCGATGGAGTCGTTCGTCAACCTCGCCGGCGCGATCTTTGCGCTGCTGATGGTGACGATCGCGGCCGCGCCGCCCGATGCCGACCATCCGTACGGCCACCACAAGGCCGAGTATTTCTCCAGCGCGTTCGAAGGCCTGTTGATCATCGTGGCCGCGGTGGCGATCCTGTGGGCCGCCGGGCTCCGATTCGCCAACCCGCAACCGCTCGAGGCCGTGGGGATCGGCGTGGCGCTGTCGGCCGTGAGCGCGGCACTCAACGGCGCACTGGCGTGGGCGATGCTGCGCAAGGCGCGCGAGCACCGCTCGATGGCGCTCGAAGGCGATGCGCGCCATCTGTTCACCGACGTCTACACGTCGATCGGTGTGATCGCTGCCGTGGTGGCGGTGCCGCTCACCGGCTGGCTGTGGCTGGATCCGGCGATCGCGGTGGCGGTGGCCGCCAACATCGTGCGCGAAGGGGTGAAGTTGGTGTCGGCATCGGCCGACGGGCTGATGGACCGTGCACTCGAACCCGAGGTGCAGGCGGTGATCCAGCGCACGCTGAAGGAGTTCAGCCACCATTCGATCCGCTTCGACCACGTGGCCACTCGCCGCGCCGGGCATCGCCGCTTCGTCGACCTGCACATGCACATGCCGGCGGCGTGGACGCTGCAGCGTGCCGCCGCGCTGCGCGCCTCGGTCGAGCAGGCGCTGATGAGCGCGGTGCCGGGCCTGCGTGCCACGATCCAGCTGCTGCCGATGGACGTCGAGGCGCATTTCCACGACGAACAGGACCCGCTCTGAGCCGGGCGCCGCTGACATGCTGGCCTTGGTGCAACGGGTGGCGCGCGCGCAAGTGGCGATCGACGGCGCGGTCGTCGGCGCGATCGAGCGGGGCTTGCTGGTGTTCGTCTGCGCCGAGCCGGCCGACACCGATGCGCAGGCGAACAAGCTGGTCGACAAGCTGTTGAAGTTGCGCATCTTCAGCGACGAAGCCGGCAAGATGAACCTGAGCGTGCAGGACGTGCAGGGCGGCCTGCTGATCGTCAGCCAGTTCACGCTCGCGGCCGACACCGCCGGTGGCAACCGGCCGAGCTTCTCTGCCGCCGCGCCGCCGGCGCTCGGGCGGATGCTCTACGAGCGTGTGCTGCAGCTGGCGCGCGACCGCCACGCACCAGTGGCGACCGGTGAGTTCGGCGCCGACATGCAGGTGGAACTCGTCAACGACGGGCCGGTGACGATCCCGATGCGCGTGGGCTAGGCGCGATACCAGTCGAAAATGCGGCCGCTCTCGCCGGTCCAGCCGCTGATCGGCGCGTGCAGCTTGTTGGACAGCGCGGTCAGTTTCGAGCGCGCGATGATCGGCAGCACCACGTGGTGGCTGCACACGATGTCGTTGAGGCGGACCAGCATTGCGGCGCGCTTGACCGGATCGAGTTCGACCTCGGCGGCGCGGAAGGTGTTGTCGTACTCGTCGTTGCGCCAGCGCATCACGTTGCGGCCGAGCCATTTGTTGGCCTTGGACGAGACCAGCCACGAGCAAAACAGCTCCATGAAGCGACCGGGATCGGGGCCGCCGCGGGTGGAGGTGTACATCTGCAGATCGGCTTGGAACTTGCCCGAGGTGTCGGGGTTGCCGGTGTCGGACGAGAAGAACACCGTGCTGACGATGGCCTTCAACTCCACGTCGATGCCGGCCGACTTCGCCGCCTGCTTGAAGATCTGCTGCACCTTCTGGCGCGGCGCGTTGGTGGTGGTCTGGAACACCATCTTCAGCGGCCGGCCGTTCCTGGCGCGCACGCCGTCGCTGCCGCGCGCCCAGCCCGCCGCATCGAGCAGCGCGTTGGCGCGCGCCACATCGAACGCCTCACCGGGGCGGCTCGACTGGTAGCGCGCCGGGTTGTTGAGGAAGTTCGGCGTCGCCACGCCGGCGCGGCCGTAAACGTACTTCTGCGCCGAGTTGCGATCGAGCAGATGCCCGAGCGCCGTGCGCACCGCCGGGTCGAGCAGGAACGGGTGCTTGCTCGCCGGGCTCGAACGTTCGCCGTTGACCTCGGTCCACGGGTCGGCGTGGTTGAGCATCATGTACTCGACGTCGCCGCCGGTGGCGATGTTGACGCGGCCCCGGCCGGCGTCTTCCATGCGCTGCAGCACGTCGTCTTCGATCTGCAGCAGCCACGCCAGGTCGTACTCGCCGGTCTGCAGCACCGCGCGCGCGGCCGACACCGAGTCGCCGCCGCCCTTGATCTCGATGCTGTCGAAGTGCGGCCGGTTCGGCATGTGGTACTTCGCGTTCGCTTCGGCGCGCACCATGTCGCCCGGCTTGAAATCCACCAGGCGGTACGGACCGGTGCCGACCGGCTTCAGGTTGGCCGGCGCATCGCGCGACTTCGAGCCCATGTAGGCGGCGAAGTGCTTGCGCGGCAGCACCGCCTCGCCGACGAAGGCGTCCTGCCAGGCCGGCGTGGGCTTGGCGAACTCCAGG
>DATKJN010000176.1:0-21129 GCA_035543655.1 Burkholderiaceae bacterium
GCAGCATGCGCCGCACGTAGGCATACGCCGCCAGCGTGAGGCCGAGCAGCGCCGCCAGCGTGATCCAGCCGAACATGCGCGGCCGCTCGCTGTGCAGTGGGCCGATGAGGCCGAAGGTGATGCGGTGGCCGTCGGCGGTGGTGCGCACCAGGCCCCAGCTCTCGGGGCCGTGGCGCGGATCGCCGTCGGGATCGCTCCACGGGCGGTGCAGCGCGGGGTGCGAGTTGTACTGCACCTGCGGGCCGTCGATCTTCAACGTGACCGGCAGCCGCGCGACGATGGCTCTGGCCTTGTCGGCGCTCGGCGGCGTGCCGATCTCCGATGCAAGCTTGTCGATGTAGTCGCCGACCAGCGGCTTGGCATACGCCTGCCAGCCGGCGGTGACCATCTTTTTCATGCCGACCAGAAACACGCCGGTCATCGCCAGCGTGAGCAGGATGAACACGATCACCAGCCGCCACTTCAGCGAGTGGCGCATCGAGTGGCGCCATTGGTGGTGCCTGGCGTGCCAGCGCGCGTGCGCGGCTTGCCAGCGCGAACGTGGTCGCTCGCTCGCCGGCACGGAGCTCAAGCGCGGACCCCGGCGAACGTGTAGCCCGCGTTGCGCAGCGTCTTGATGCAGTCGAGCGGCTCGAGCTTGCGCCGCAGGCGGCTCACCAGGATGTCGACCGCCCGCGTGTGAATGTCTTCGGCCGACTGGCCACGCAGGCGCTCGAGGATGTCGTCGCGGCTGAACACCTTGCCCGGGGCCTGGGCCAGCATCACCAGCAGCTCGAACTCGGTGCTGGTGAGCTCGATCCCCTCGGCGCCGCGTTGCACGGTGCGGCGGTCGAGGTCGATCGCCAGGCCGCCGTCGAATCGCAATTGGCGCGCGCCGTTGCCTTGAGCGGCCGGTGCCGAGCGGCGCAGGATGGTCTGGATGCGCGCCAGCAGCTCGCGCGGCTCGAACGGCTTGGGCAGGTAGTCGTCGGCACCGAGCTCGAGGCCGACCACGCGGTCCATCACGTCGCCGCGCGCGGTCAGCATCACGATCGGCACGTTGCTCTCCTTGCGGATCGTGCGACACAGCTCGAAGCCGTCCATCTCGGGCAGCATCACGTCGAGGATGGCCACGTCGAAGCCGCCCGCGCGCAACCGCTTCAGGCCTTCGCTCGGCCGCGTGGCGTGCTGCAGGTCGAACTCGAAGCGCCGGAAGTACGCGGCCAGCGGCGCCCCGAGTTGTTCGTCGTCGTCGATCAGCAGCAGGCGCGGCATTCGTGAGCGGTCAGATCCAGCGGCGCACGCTGGCCGCGTAGTCACTGTACCAACCACCGAACGCGCGCCTCAGGTTCGCCTCTTCATGAGGGATGTGCACGCTGGCGACGATGGCCACGAAGTTGGCCGCCGCGATCGCCATCAACGGCACGCCAGCCGCCACGCCGACGCCCAGCATCATCACCAGCATGCCGAGGTAGATCGGGTTGCGGCCGAAACGGTACGGGCCTTCGTCGACCAGCACCGTCGGCTTGGCGATCGACGGCAGCGGCGTGCCGGCGCGGCGCAGCGTCGCCCACGCCCACGCCATCCAGCCGAACCCGGCCGCCACCATCGTGCCGCCGAGCGCCATCGACTGCGCCCACGGCACCGCGCCGCGCAGCACGATCGCATGCAGCGCCAGCGCCACGATCGTCAGGCCGAGCGCGAGCGCCGGCGGGCGCACGCGTTGCCAGCGGTTCGGTGCCGCGTCGGCACGCTGCGGCGTGACGACGGTGAGTGCGCGCGAGTGCGGTGTGCCCGCCGGCAGCAGTTCAACCGCCCCAGCCATGGCGACCCCGCTGCATGAAATCACGCACCTTCTGCTGCTGCTCGGGCTTGAGGCTGTCGTAGAAGTCGCCGATCGCGGCGATCAACTCCGGGCTCTTGCTCTGCACCGTGCTGGTCTTCTGCTCGATCAGCGTCTTGGCCTTGGCACGGTCGAACGTGTTGCCGGCGACGAGCGACTGCACCTCGGTGCGCGGATCGGTGCTGCCGCGCAGCGCCTGGCGCCCGGCGCGCAACTGGTCGGCGACCACGCCGAGCTTGGCCTTCTGCGCCTCGTCGAGGTCGAGCCGACCGGCCACGCGGTCGATCATGCGCGCGCGCACCTTGGCGGCGTCTTCCTCGCTCATGTTCTGCCAGTTCTGGTGGTGGTGGCGGTGCGAGCACGCCGCCAGCCCGCCGAACAACACCGATGCACCGAACACGCCGATCAGCGTGCGTTTGAGCCAGCGTTTCATGTGGATTTCCTTCTCGCGGACTCCAGGAGCCCGCCTGCGTTGAACATGCATGCATCGTGCGAGGGAGAAGGGTGCGGCGTCCTTTCGGCGCCGTATCGCCATGTATCGTTTTTTGTCGTCAGCGCAGCGGCAGACGGGCGATCAGCGCGGTGAGCACGAGACCGAGCAGCGAACACGCCCCGGTGGCGAGCCAGGTGAGATGCCAGCCGCCGACCTGGCTCGCGACCCAGGCCACCACCGGCGGGCCGACGAACTGGCCGGCCGCCGACCACTGCTGCACCCAACCGAGCGTGCTCGACAGCGTGTGCTCCCCCGGCGCCACGCGCACCGCCAGCGCGAACAAGGTGCCCGGGATCACGCCGCCCACCATCGAAAACGCCAACACCGCGAGGTAGCGCAGCACCGGGTGCGCGCCCGCACCCTCCGCGCCCGCGAAGGCGAGCGCGGCGGCCAGCGCCATCGCGATGAATCCGCCCGCGAGCAGCGTGGTCGGCTTCGCGCCCCGGTGCAGCAAACGGCCGGAGACGATGTTGCCGATCATGTTCACCGCCGCGGCGAGTGCGGTCAGCACGCCGGTGGCCGCGCCGCTGATGCCGGCCTGCGTGTAGATCGACGGCAGGAAGCCGATCACCGCCAGCCACTGGCTGGAGTACATCGCAAAGCTGGCCGCGACCAGCCACGGGCCGCGCGACGACAGCGTGTGGCGCAGGCGCGTGGACCAGCGCATCGGCGCGGCAGCGCGTGCAACGGGTGCGGCGGCGCCGTCGGGCACCGCCCGCGACAGCCACAGCGCCATCAGCGCGGTCGCCGCGGCCATCAACCACCACCACGCGCGCCAGCCGAGCCACTCGATCCACAACGGACCGATCAACAACGCGCTCGCCGTGGCCAGCGGCATGTAGGCGCCCCACACACCGAGCATCAGGCTCACCCGCTCGGGCGGCACGAGCCGGCGCATCAGGCCCGGCGCCGGCAACACCACGAGCAGGAAGCCGAAGCCTTCGACCGCGCGCAAGGCGAGCAGCAGCGCCACGTGCTGCGAGACGCCACCGAGCAGGCTCGCCATCGCGATCAGCATGAGGCCGATCAGCATGCTGCGCTTCAGGCCCAGTGCATCGGCCAGCGCGCCGAACGCCACGCCGGCGCACATGCCCGCGCCCTGCACCATCGACAACAGGAACGCCGCCTGCAGCAACGTGAGGCCGAGTGCCTGCTGCAGCGCGGGGATCGCCGGCGGCAGTTTGCCCACGTGCAGCGCCGCGCTCACGCCGGCCAGGATCACGACCAGCGCGGGGTCGACGCGGCTTGCTCTCGTGTGCTCCCCTGCGGCGCGCATGGCGGGCGCACTCTACACGCAGGCTTTGCAACTCGGCGCGTTGGGGTGATGTTCCAATGCAGCCCCATGCCGTTGGAGTGGGTGT
Source organism: Burkholderiaceae bacterium (assembly GCA_035543655.1). Lineage (GTDB taxonomy): Bacteria > Pseudomonadota > Gammaproteobacteria > Burkholderiales > Burkholderiaceae_C > JAEUPI01. The sequence continues at coordinate 3,677 of DATKJN010000176.1, forward strand.
GGATCCCGATCACCGTGTTCGCCGCCTTGGCGCAAACACTGCGCAATGCGGCGCAACGCAAGCTGGTGGGCGAACTCGGCACGCTCGGCGCGACGCTGGTGCGGTTTCTCTATGGCGCGCCGTTCGCGGCACTGTGGCTGGCGATGGTGTGTGCCGTCACCGGCACCACGCTGCCGCGCATCAACGTGTCGTTCGTGTTCTGGGTGACGCTTGGCGCTGCGAGTCAGATCATCGGCACCGCGGCGCTGCTGCGCGCGATGCAGGCGCGCAGCTTCGCGCTCGGCGTGGCGTATTCCAAGACCGAGATCTTGCTGGTGGCGCTGTTCGGCCTGGTGTTCCTCGGCGATGCGCTGAGCCTGTCGACGATGGTCGCGGTGTTGCTCGGCACGCTCGGCGTGCTGCTGCTTGCACCGGCCGATCCCGCCCGGCCGCTGCGCGCGCTGCTGTCGGGTGGGTCGACGCCGGCTGCCTTGTGGGGCCTTGCGTCGGGCACCGGCTTCGCGCTGGCCGCCGTGGGGTTTCGCGGCGCGACCCTGCAGACCGGCGGCGCTGCACCGGTGCTGGCCGCCGCCAGCACGCTGGTGGTTGCACAACTGCTGCAGACGGCGATGCTCGGTGGTTACCTGCTGGCGCGTGAGCCCAGGGTGGTGAAGTCGGTGCTGCTGCAGTGGCGGCCGTCGTTGTTCGCCGGCTTCATGGGCGCGGCGGCATCGGCCGGCTGGTTCACCGCGTTCGCGCTGGAGACCGCGGCGCACGTGCGCACGCTCGGCCTGGTGGAGTTGGTGTTCAGCTACGCGCTGTCGCTGAAGCTGTTTCGCGAACGCTTCACGCGCCGCGAACTCACCGGCATGCTGCTGCTGGTGGCTGGCCTGGTGCTGGTGACGCTGCGCGGCTGATGCCGCGCAGCGCCAGGCTCACTGCTGCGCGGCGGCGCGCTGGCGCGTGTGCTGCCGCAGGCGTGCAGCGAAACGGTTGGCAGCCCGCGCGGCATGCGACGCGGCATGGCGGATGAATGCATCGGCACCGATCACGAACTCGGTGAATGCGTCGTTGCGCAGCTGGCTGGCGTCGGCCTTGAGCTGGTCGCGAATCCGCTCGTGTCCTTCGATCCGGCGGGTTCGTGTATTGAGCGGATAGACGTTGTGGTCCATGGTGGTGTCCGGGTTGAGTGGGGTGGGCATGGACGCAAATCTACGGACCGCAGCCGGCATGCGAAACCCTCGGCGCTGCCAATCGGTGTTGCAATTTCTGCAACACCACGGCTAGCATCGCACCATGCACCTGCAGCTCGACGACGTGGCCTTGTTCGCCCGCATCGTCGAGCTCGGCACGCTGTCGGCGGCCGCCCGCGAGCGCAACGCGCCGGTGAGCCAGGTCACGCGCGCGCTGGCGCGGCTGGAGGCGGCGTGCGGCGCCAGGCTGTTGCACCGCTCCACCCACGGCTTGAGCCTGACCGACGAGGGCGCCACCGTGCTGGCGCACGGTCGCCGCCTGCTCGACACGACGCAAGACCTGCAAAGCGAGCTGAGCGGGCGCACCGGCGGACCGGCCGGCTGGGTGCGCATCAGCGTGAGCTCGGTGCTGGCGCAGGCGATCATCGCGCCCGGCCTGAGCGCGCTGTACGACAAGCACCCGCGGTTGCACCTGGACATCGCAGCCGATGACCGCATGGCCGACATGGCGCGCGACGGCATCGACGTCGCGATCCGCACCGGCGTCACGCCCAGCGACACGTTGGTGGCGCGGCCGATCGGCGTGCTGACGCGCTCGCTGTATGCCTCGCCCGGCTATGTCGAACGGCATGGACTGCCGCGCACGCCGGAGGACTTGATGCGCCACCGCCTGATCGGCAACACCGCGAGCGCGGTGCTCAACCGCTGGAGCTGGCGCGGCCCCGACCATGCCGAACACGAGTTCGTCGTGCAGGGCCACACGCGTACCGACAACACCGCGGTGGTGGCGGCGCTGGCGCAGCACGGTGCCGGCATCGCGCGCATCATCGACCTGGTGGCGCAGCCGCTGGTGAAGATCGGTGCGCTGGTGCCGGTGTTGCCGGCGCAGTTCTCGACCACGCCGGTCACGATGCATGCGGTCATGCTGCAGGAGCGCCACCGCCTGCCGAAGATCCGCGCCTGCATCGACCACTGGGCGCAGTGGATGGCGCGTCTGGCCGAGCAGAACAAGGCGGCGCGCGAGCGGCGCCGTTGATTCGACCCGTCAGCGCTGCAACTCGGCCATGAACGCAGCCAGAACGGGCGCCCATTTGTCGGCATCGACCCCGGTGGCGAGGTGGCCGTAGGGGCTGTCGAGCTCCAGGTAGCGCGCGTCGACGCGCGCGCGATCCAGCAACTGCATCACGCTGGGCGCCAGCGACGGCGGAAACAGCTTGTCGGTGCGCGACAGCACGTACAGCACCTTGGCGCGGATGCGGCCGAACTGCGCGGTGGTGTCGAAACCTTCGAGCGCACGCCGCAGCACGACCATGGCATTGGCATCGAACACGCGGGCCCAGGTTTCGGCCAGTCGGTGGATCGCGGCGTCGCGTTGGTCCGCATCGGGCATCGTCGGCGAGAGCTGCGCCTCGATGCCGTAGAACCTGAGCGTCTGCACGCGCATCTTCACCATCGTGTGGAAGATGCCGCCGTTGGCGTAGCAGTCGCCGTCGTTCCAGTTGGGATCGGTCGCGAGGTCGGCGATCAGCTTCAACGTCGGGCCGGGGCCGGCGTTCGACTTCGGTGAGGTGACCGTGGGCACGATGCCGCGCATGAACTCCGGGTACTGCACGCCCCACTGGAACGCCAGGTAGCCGCCGTACGACGGGCCCGCGACCGCCACCAGGTGCTTGATGCCGAGCTGGTCGAGCAGGCTCTTTTGCGCGCGCACGATGTCCGCCGGGGTGACACGCGGAAAGTTCGGACCGTAGGGTTTGCCGGTGCGCGGGTCGGTGTGCGCGGGGCCGGTGGAGCCATACGACGACCCCAGCATGTTCGACGACACGACGAACAGGCGGTCGGTGTCGATCGCGCGCCCCGGGCCGACCAGGCCATCCCAGGTGCCGGTGGTCAGTTCGTCGAGCCCGGGCGGCGCATGGCCCTTGCGGTAGCGGCCCGCCTGGTGGTGGTGGCTGGTGTAGCCGTGCGTCAGCAGCACGCCGTTGGTGCCGGCGCCGTTCAGCGCGCCATAGGTTTCGTAGGCGATGCGCAACTCGGGCAGCACAGCGCCGCCGTCGAGCGCAAAGTCGCGCGATTCGAAGATGCGGGACTCGACGGCGTCGAGCGTGCGTGCCATGGCTGCGGCCCTGCAAAGTGACGAGCGGCCATTGTCCCGCAGCGCCGTGCATGGCCGCGCGGCGTGCTAAAAGATGCGTCTGGGCCCACGTCGCTGCTTCGCAGCGGGGCGCCTCATCAAAGGCACACGTTCGATGGCCGAGCGTTCATTCACCCGCGAGGTGCAGCAGCTCACCGTGGCGGAGGGCACCGAGTTCCACGGCGAGGGCATCCTCGCGGTGACCAAGGCGCTGCTCGAGGCCGGCGTGGGCTACGTCACCGGCTACCAAGGCGCGCCGATCTCGCACCTGATGGACGTGCTGTCCGATGCGCAGCCGATCCTCGATCAGCTCGGCGTGTACTTCGAGCCGGCGGCCAGCGAGGCCGGAGCCGCGGCGGCGCTCTCGGCCTCGGTGAACTACCCGGTGCGCGGCGCGGCGACGTGGAAGTCGACCGTCGGCACCAACGTGGCCTCCGACGCCTTGGCCAACCTCGCGTCGTCGGGCGTGACCGGCGGCACGCTGATCATCGTCGGCGAAGACTACGGCGAGGGCTCCAGCATCATGCAGGAGCGCAGCCACGCATTCGCGATGAAGTCGCAGATGTGGCTGCTGGATCCGAAGCCGAACCTGCCGTCGATCGTGCAGGCGGTGCACGACGGCTTCGCGCTCTCCGAAGCCAGCCACACGCCGGTGATGCTGGAGCTGCGCATCCGCTCGTGCCACATGACCGGCAGCTTCACCACGCGCGCCAACCAGCGGCCCCCGTTCACGCTGCGCCAGGCGCTCGACGCGCCGCGCCGCGACCTCGACCGCATCGTGCTGCCACCGGCGTCGTTCTTGCACGAGCGCGAGAAGATCGAGCAGCGCTGGCCGGCGGCGGTGCAGTTCATCACCGAGCACAGGCTCAACGAAGTGATCGGCGGCGAGCTCGAGCACATCGGCATCGTGATGCTGGGCGGCCTGTACAACAACGTGCAGCGTGCGCTCGAGCGGCTCGACCTGGGCGACCGCTGGGGCGCCACGCGCGTGCCGCTTTACCTGTTGAACGTGGCCTACCCGCTGGTCGACGACGAAGTGGTCGCCTTCTGCCGCGGCAAGCGCGCAGTGCTGGTCGTCGAGGAAGGCCAGCCCGATTACCACGAACAGGCGCTGCATGCGATCCTGCGCCGCCACGGCGTCGACACCGCGCTGCACGGCAAGGATCTGTTGCCCAGGATGGGCGACTACACCGTGCAGGCGCTGATCGACGGCGTGCGCGGCTTCGTCGAACGCTGGCATCCTCCGGCGCTGGCCAAGCCGGTGTCGCTCGGCATGCCGCAAAGGGCGCCGGCCGCGGCACCGTCCACGACGCCTGCTCAGGAGATCGGCGCGCTGTTGCCGCCGCGCGCGCCGGGTCTGTGCATCGGTTGCCCGGAACGGCCGATCTTCTCGTCGCTCAACCTGGTGGAGCGCGAGCTCGGTGCCCACCACGTGTCGGCCGACATCGGCTGCCACCTGTTCTCGATCATGCCGCCGTTCAACCTGGGCGCCACCACCATGGGCTACGGCCTCGGTGCATCGAGCGCGTCGGCGTTCAACGCCGGCAGCCGCTTCGGCGCCGGCAAACGCGCGATCGCCTTCATGGGCGACGGCGGCTTCTGGCACAACGGGCTGGCCACCGGCATCGGCAACGCGGTGTTCAACCAGCACGACAACGTGTTCGTGGTGGTCGACAACAACTACTCCGCGGCCACCGGCGGGCAGGACATCCCGTCGTCGCGCGCGGTCAACCCCAACCGCAGCACGATGCACGCGATCGAGAACGCGGTGCGCGGCGTCGGCGTGCAGTGGGTGCGCACGGTCGACCGCACCTATGACGTGGGCGCGATGAAAGCCGCGCTGCACGACGCCCTCACCAGCGAGCACAAGGGTCCCAAGGTGGTGATCGCGCAGAGCGAATGCATGCTCAACCGGCAGCGGCGCGAGAAGCCGGCGGCCGCCGCCGCGCTGAAACGCGGCGAACGGGTGGTGAAGGAGCGCTTCGGCGTCGACGCCGCGACCTGTTCGGGCGACCATGCCTGCATGCGCCTGTCGGGCTGCCCGAGCCTCACGCTGGCGCCGAGCGGCGACGCGCTCAAGCCGGACCCGGTGGCGCACGTCGACGAACACTGCGTGGCCTGCGGCCATTGCGGCGAGGTGGCCGATGCCGCGGTGCTGTGCCCGTCGTTCTACAAAGCGCACACGGTGCGCAACCCGAGCACCTTCGAGCGCATGCGCGCGCTGCTGCGCAACACGCTGCTCAACGGGCTGCGTCGCGCCGAACAACGGCAACGCGCCAGGCGCGCGCTGTATCCGGTGGAGCTGCCGCGGTGAAGCCGGCGCGCGCGATCCACATCGCGATCCTCGCCCTCGGCGGCCAGGGCGGCGGCGTGCTGGTCGATTGGATCGTCGCGCTCGGCATGCGCGCCGGCTGGTGGGCGCAGGCCACGTCGGTGGCCGGCGTGGCGCAACGCACCGGAGCCACCATCTATTACGTGGAGCTGGTCGAGCGGCAGGGCGACCAGGAGCCGGTGATGGCGCTGATGCCCGCCCCGGGCGACGTCGACATCGTGATCGCCGCCGAACTGATGGAAGCCGGTCGTGCGCTGCAGCGCGGCCTGGTAACACGCGACCGCACCACGGTGATCGCGAGCAGCCACCGCGCGTTTTCGGTGCCGGAGAAGAGCGCGCCCGGCAACGGCGTGGCCGACGGACCGCGCGTCGAGGCCTTGGTGCGCGACGAGGCGAAACGTCTTGTCATCGCCGACATGCAGACACTCGCCGCGCGCCACGGCAGCGTGATCTCGGCCAGCCTGTTCGGCGCGTTGGCCGGCAGCGGCGAATTGCCGTTCGATCTGTCGGCCTTCGAGCAGGTGGTTCGCGAGGCCGGCGTCGGCGTCGACACCAGCCTGGCCGCGTTGCGCGCAGGCGCGCAACTGGCGCGCGAAGCCGCGCCACCGGTGGCGCCGTCGTCGGTCGAGCCGATGCAGACCGCACCGCGCCCGCTGCCCGAGCGCAGCGCGAGCCGCGTGCTGCAGCCGCTGCTCGAACGCATCCGCAGCCACTTTCCGCGCGAGGCATGGGACCTGCTCGGCGAGGGGCTGGCACGCGTGGCCGACTACCAGGATGCCGCGTATGCGCGCGAGTACCTCGAGCGCGTGGCGCGCCTGCATGCGGCGGGCAGCGCGGCCGGTGGCGCCACGCACGGCCATGCGCTGACGCTCGAAGCCGCGCGCTGGATCGCGGTGGCGATGTCGTACGACGACGTGATCCGCGTGGCCGACCTGAAGACCCGCGCCGAGCGCTTCGCGCGCGTGCGGCGCGAGGTGAAGGCGGCCGACGACGACGTGCTCGGCACCGAGGAGTACTTCCATCCGCGCCTCGAAGAAATCGCCGGGCTGCTGCCGGCGGCGTTGGCGGCGTGGATCGAGCGGCGGCCGGGGCTGCGCGGCTGGCTCGCGACGCGCCTGGACCGCGGGCGCCGCGTGCACAGCAACACCTTGCGCGGACATCTGCAGCTGCGCACGATGGCGCAACTGCGCCGCTGGCGCCGCGGCAACGCGCGCCACCAGCACGAACGTGCACACCTCGACGCCTGGCTCGCGGCGGTGGAGCGCGCCCTCGCGGTGGACTACGCGCTGGCGGTCGAGGTGCTGCGCTGCCGCCGGCTGATCAAGGGCTACAGCGACACCCACGCGCGGGGCAGCAACCGCTTCGACCGCTTGATGCGCGCCGCCGAACTGTTGCGCGGCGACGCCAAGTCCACCGGCACCAGCGCGCAGCAGCTCGCCTCGCTGCGCGACGCCGCGCTGCGCGATGCCGAGGGCCGCGCGCTCGACGAGCGCTGGCGCGCGCTGCAGCTGCCCGCCTGATCGCGGCGCCGGCGAAGAAGCGATTCAGTCTCAATCGCAGTCCGCACGGCGGCACGCGGTCATCGCCGACGAGCGCGCAAGTTCGCGCGCACAATCGCCGGCTTCGAACAACCCACAAGCATTCGGCGAGGCAGCATGAAGGGCGACACCAAGGTTCTCGACTGGCTCAACAAGCAGCTCAAGCACGAGCTGACCGCGGTGAACCAGTACTTCCTGCACTACCGCATGCTGAAGAACTGGGGCTTCGGCCGCCTCGCGAAACACGAGTACGACGAGTCGATCGAGGAGATGAAGCACGCCGACAAGCTGATGGACCGCATCCTCGTGCTCGACGGACTGCCCAACCTGCAAGACCTCGGCAAGCTGCTGATCGGCGAGAACGCGGTCGAGATCCTGAGCTGCGACCTCAAGGCCGAACAGGGCTCGCACAAGACCTTGAAGGACGGCATCGCCCATTGCGAGACCGTGCGCGACTACGTGTCGCGCGAGATCCTCGAGCACATCCTGGTCGACACCGAAGAACACATCGACTGGCTCGAGACGCAGATCGGGCTGGTGGCCCAGGTGGGCGAGCAGAACTGGCTGCAATCGCAGATGGACGAAGGCAGCTGAGGCCTGTTTTCGGCGGCGAAGCGCCCGCATTGGCGGTATCCGGCCAGCGCTCCGAGCGCCTACCGCATTTGTTGGCGTGCGCCAACTCTCGCTAAACCACTGATTCAGCCTCGCCCTAGAAGGCTTGGATCGGCGCAGCGGCGGCCGTGAACGGGCTGCCGACAAGACCCTCTGGTTCGGTGGCTTTTCGCACTTGTCAATGCGAACCATTCGCATTACAGTTCACCGCATTCGGGCTTCGGCTCTCGCAGTGCAGGCGTCCCACCATGATCGTTTGTGTGTGCCACCGGGTCAGCGACCGCGACATCGCGCGTGAGGCGCATTCGGGCTGCCGGTCGTTCGACCAGTTGCAAGACGAGTTGCGGGTGGGCACCGGCTGCGGCGCCTGCGTGGAGTGCGCGCAAGAGGTGTTCGACAGCTCGCACTGCAGTGCGCGGCGCTGCGACATCCGCCAGGCCAGCGTGCCGATCGAGGCCCTTGCGGCATGACCATGGCCGGGGACTTCAGTTCCACCACCGGGCCGCGGGGCGTCGCCTCGGCGCCTGAAGAGTCGATGCGCAGCGCGGCATCACCCGTCGCGCCGGGCACGCGTCCGCGTGTGCCGAGCCACGACATCCTGCGCGGCAGTGCCGAGGTCGAGATCGACCACCGCGGCACGCTCTACCGGCTGCGCGTCACGTCGCTGGGCAAGCTGATCCTGACGAAATAGCGCCAGCCATGACCGCGCACGGCCGTTCCGAAGCGGTCATTCCCCCATGGGGGGACGGCCCGCAGGGCAGCCAATGACCACGGCCGGGCTGCCACCGATCGTTCTGAGCGAGCGCGGCGACCAACTGCCCTCGGCGGCGCGCCACACGCTCGTGGTCGGCGTGCTCAGCGCACACCTCGTCGCCGGATGGGCGTTGATGCAGATCGATGCGGTGCGCGACGCCGTCAAGGAAGCGGCGCCGCTGTTCGTCGACCTGCTGGCGCCGCCCGCTCCGCCACCCCCGCCGCCACCGCCGCCGCCCGTGTTGCGCAAGCCGACTCCGCGGCCGCCGCCGGTGATTGCCGCGCCAGCGGCGCCCACACCGGATCCCACACCGCCGTTCGTGGTGCCCGCGCCGGAGCCGCCCCCGCCGGTCGCGGCGGCACCCGAGCCGCCTCCCGCACCGCCGGCCCCACCGGCGCCGCCGCCACCGCCGCCCGAGCCGAAGGTCATCCCGGCCACGGCGGTGCGCTACGTCACGCCGCCATCGCCGGTGTATCCCGCGCAGTCGCAGCGCATGAAAGAACAGGGCCGCGTGCTGCTGCGCGTGGAGATCGGCGCCGACGGGCGTGCGCGCCAGGTGCTGGTGTCGCGCAGCTCGGGCCACGCGCGGCTCGACGAATCCGCCGCCAGCGCGGTGCGGCAGGCGCGCTTCGCCCCCTACACGGAAAACGGCGTCCCGCTGGTGGTGTGGACCAAGGTGCCGATCGACTTTGAACTGACTCCCTGAAGGAGAACGATTTCGTGGAGCACAACGCGCTCGGCTTCGGCCATTTCCTGTTGCAGGCCGATGCGGTCGGCAAGACGCTGCTGGCGATCCTGCTGGTGATGTCGGTCGCCTCGTGGGCGCTGATCGCGGTGAAGGGTCTGGCGCATGCGGTGCGCAAGCGCCGCTCGGAGAGCTTTCTCACGCTGTTCTGGAACGCCACCTCGCTCGACGAGGTGCATGCCGAGATCGCCACGCACGGCGTGCGCGAACCGTTTGCCCACCTGGCCGCGCATGCGATGCACGCGCGCAACCACTACGCGCGCCACGGCGCACGCAAGCTGGCCGAGGCCGGCAGCGAGCAGGAGTTCCTGACGCGCACGGTCAAGAAAGTGCTCGACGAAGAGACCACGCGGCTGGAAAACGGCCTCACGCTGCTGGCCACCGTGGGCGCGACCGCGCCCTTCGTCGGCCTGTTCGGCACCGTGTGGGGCGTGTACCACGCGCTGGTGGCCATCGGCATGAGCGGCGCGGGCACGCTCGACAAGGTGGCCGGCCCGGTCGGCGAGGCGCTGATCATGACCGGCATCGGACTGGCGGTCGCCATCCCGGCGGTGATTGGCTACAACACGATCTCGCGCGCCAACCGCGTGCTGGCGGCCAAGCTCGATGCGTTCGCGTTCGAGCTGATGTCGTTCCTCACGCTCGGCCAGTCGCTGCGCCAGAGCACGCAGGCCGCGCCGGTGACGCCGCTGCGCCCGGCGGCGGCGCACGCGCACGCCTAACCGCACGGAGCTGAACATGGCGTTCGCAAGCTTCGACGGCAAAGGCGGCTCGGCGCCGATGTCGGACATCAACATGGTGCCGCTGATCGACGTGATGCTGGTGCTGCTGGTGATCTTCATCATCACCGCGCCGCTGCTCACGCATGCGGTGAAGCTCGACCTGCCCAAGGTCAGCTCCACGCCGAACCAGCTCAAGCCCGACAAGATCGAGTTCGCCGTCGACGCCAGCGGCCAGCGCTACTGGAATGGCGAGGCGGTGACGCGCGACGAGGCGGCCAAGCGGTTTCTCCTCGAAGGCAAGAAGCAGCCGCAGCCCGAGGTCCATCTGCGCGCCGACCATGCCGCGGCCTATGGCGTGGTGGCCGAGACGCTGGCCGATGCCTCCAAGGCGGGCCTGTCGAAGATCGGCTTCGTCAGCGAGCCCGAAAGCCCATGATGGAACGCGCCGCCGCCGTGCCAATCGCCGCGCGCCGGTCGATCCGGTTCGATTGGCGACACGCCGCGTGGCTGCTGCTTGGCCTCGCACTGCTCGCATGCTGGGCACCGCGCGCGCACGCCGCCGACGCGGTCCCGCCGCAGGAGCGCGGCGCCACCATCGTGCATCTGCTCGACTACGTGGCGGTCGACTACCCCGAGTTCGTCAAGGACGGCAAGGTGCTCGACGAAGCGGAATACAAGGAGCAGCTCGACTTCGTCGGCCAGGCCATCACGTCGCTCGAACTGCTGCCCGACAACCCGGCGCGCGCGCAGTTGCTCGACCAGGCGCGCGCCCTGCTCGCGCAGGTGCAGGCCAAGGCAGCGGGCGAGGCGGTGAATGCGTCGGCCAATCGGCTGAAGGCCGGCGTGATCGCGGCCTATCGCCTCACGGTGGCACCGCGCGCCGCGCCCAAGCTGGCCGACGCGGCCCGCCTGTACAACGCCAACTGCGCGAGCTGCCACGGGGCCGACGGTCGCGGCGATGGCCCGGCGGCCAAGGGCCTCGATCCGGCGCCGGCCAACTTCCACGATGCCGATCGCATGCGCGTGCGCAGCCTCCACGGGCTGTACAACACCGTGACGCTGGGCGTCAACGGCACCGCGATGCGCGGCTACAAGGAGCTGTCGGACGACGAGCGCTGGATGCTCACGTTGCACCTGGCGACGATGCGCCAGACACCCGAAACACTCGCGCAGGCCGCGGCGGCGTGGCAACGCGGCCAGGGCCAGAAGGCGTTCACCACGCTGAAGGATCTGGTCGGTTCGTCGCCCGCCGAGGTGCAGGCCAAGCACGGCGCCGATGCGCTGCCGGCGCTCGCTTGGCTCACGGCGCATCCCGAAGCGCTGTCGTCGGCCGGCCCGTCGCCGCTCGGATTCGCACGCGGCAAGCTCGACGAAAGCGCGCAGCTCTATGCGCGCGGCGACAAGGAAGGCGCGCGCCAGGCTGCGATCGCCGCCTACCTCGAAGGCTTCGAGCTGGTGGAAAGCAGCCTCGACAACGTCGATGCGCCGCTGCGCATGGAAGTCGAGCGCGAGATGATGGCCTTGCGCAACGCCATCGGCAGCGCACAAGGTGCCGACGCGGTGCAGGCGCAGGTGGCGCGCATCCACGCGCTGCTCGATCGCGCGCAGGACAAGCTCTCCGGCGACGGGCTGGCGCCGGCCACGGCCTTCTTCAGCTCGTTGCTGATCCTGCTGCGCGAAGGGCTGGAGGCGATCCTGGTGTTGGCGGCCATCATCGCGTTCGTGCGCAAGACCGGCCGCCGCGAGGCGATGCCGTGGATCCACGCCGGCTGGCTCGGCGCCTTGGCACTCGGCGTGGTGACCTGGTTCATCGCCGAGCGGGTCATCACGATCTCGGGCGCCAACCGCGAGCTCACCGAAGGCATCACCGCGCTGATCGCCTCGGCCATGCTGCTCTACGTGGGCTACTGGCTGCACAGCAAGAGCTACGCGCAGGCCTGGCAGCATTTCATCCGCGACCAAGTCTCCGCCGCGCTCGGCAAGGGCACGGTGTGGGCGCTGGCCGGCGTGTCGTTCCTCGCGGTGTACCGCGAAGCGTTCGAGATCGTGCTGTTCTACCAGGCGCTGTGGGTGCAGGCCGGCGAGTCCGGGCGGCACGCGGTGCTGGGCGGCGTGGCCGTGGCGGCGGTGTTGCTGGCCCTGCTGGCGTGGGCCATTCTGAAATTCAGCGTGCGGCTGCCGATCGGACCGTTCTTCGCGGTGACCGCCTGGCTGCTGGCGCTGCTGGCGGTGGTGTTCGCCGGCCATGGCGTGGCGGCGTTGCAGGAAGCCGGCGTGCTCGACGCGCGCCCGTTCGGCCACCTGTCGATCCCGATGCTCGGCGTGCATCCCACGCTGCAAGGCATGGGGGCGCAGGTGATCGCCTTGGCGCTGGTGCTGATCGGCGTGTGGATGACGCGCCGCGCGTCGGGCCGCTCCGCCGCCTGAATCCCGTGCGCCCGGGGCCGTTGCGGCAGCTTTTGCCGCATCGCGCTCGGGCCTCGGGCAGCCGCCGGACACGGTGCGCCGCCCGTCGCATCCCCCCGACAGGCATGAGGGTTGCCGGTCTGCTGCGACCAGGAGAACCCCATGCCCATCCAACTGCCCGCGCTCGAATACGGCTTCGATGCCCTCGAGCCCCACATCTCCAGCACCACCCTCAAGACCCATCACGGCAAGCACCACAAGACCTACGTCGAAAAGGCCAACCAGTTGCTCGAAGGCACGCCGCTGGCCGGCGCGACGCTCGAGGACATCGTGCGCCAGGCGGCGCAGCGCAAGGCGTCCGACGAGAAGATGGCCAAGCTGTACAACAACGCCGGCCAGGCCTGGAACCACGCCTTCTACTGGCGTTCGTTGCGCCCGCAAGGCGGCGCAAAGCCGCAAGGCGCGCTGGCCGACGCGATCCGCTCGGCGTTCGGCAGCCAGGACAAGCTCGACGAGCAACTGAAGACGGCCGGGGCCGAGCGTTTCGGCAGCGGCTGGGCCTGGCTGGTGCAAGACGGCCAGACGCTGCGCGTGGTCACCACGTCCAACGCCGACTCGCCGCTGACCACCTCGCAGCGCGCGCTGCTGACGATCGACGTGTGGGAGCACGCGTACTACCTCGACTACCAGGAGCGCCGCCCCGACCACCTGGGCGCGGTGATCGCCAACCTGCTGAACTGGGACTTCGCGGCACAGAACTTCTCGCGCCGATAAGCAGAACAAGCAAGCAGCTCGTTGCACGAGGAGACACGATGCACAGCGACTTCGCCCCCGGCCGCACCTTTCCCGACTTCGTGCTGCCCGACGGCACCAACACCGACCACCAGCTGTCGGCGCTGCAGGGCGGCGACCCGATGCTGGTGGTGTTGATCCGCAGCCTGCTGTGCCCCAAAGACCGCGAGCAGCTCGCCTCGCTGACGCGCGTGCACGCGCTGCTGGGCAGCGGCTGCTGCAAGCTGGTGGCGATCACCACCGATGCCTCGCCCACCGAGGCCGCCGAGGCGACCGCCGCGCTGAACGTGCTGCTGCACGACCAGGCGCAGCAGGTGCGCGACACGCTCGACATCGCCGTGCTCACCGACGACGGCGACGAACCGCCGCTGATCCCGCACACCTTCCTGTTGGCGCCGGGCCTGAGCATCCGCAAGGTGTGGAACGGCCGCCACCCATGGGGGCGGCCGTCGAGCTGCGAGCTGCACGACGCGTTGTGCGAGCTCACGCGCGAGCTGCGCCGCGACCTCGATCGCCCGCGTGCGGGCGTGGCCGGCACCTCGCTCGATCAGACCCTCAACGACATGGTTGCCGCGAACCGCGAGGCGGGCCGCGACGTGGCACGCAGGAGCACTTCATGATCCAGGTATCCGATGTGATGACGCGCGGCGTGCGTGCGCTGTCGCCCAAAGACACCGTGACGATGGCGGCGCAGGCGATGCAGGAGCTCGACGTCGGCGCGATTCCCGTGTGCAACCAGGAGCGGCTGGTCGGCATCGTGACCGACCGCGACCTCGTGCTGCGCGGCGTTGCGCAGGCGCGGCTCGATGCCAGCACGCCGATCGACGACGTGATGAGCCGGCAGCCGCTGTGGTGCTTCGAGGACCAGCCGGTCGAAGACGTGCTGGCCTACATGCGCAAGGCGCAGGTGCGCCGGGTGCCGGTGATCGATCGCGAGAACCGGCTCGTCGGCATGGTGTCGCTCGGCGACCTGGCCGTCAGAGGCGACGAGGAGCAGGCGGGCAGCGCGCTGCGCTCGATTTCCGAGCCGGCCAAACCCGACCGCTCGCACCTCTCGCAAGCCAGCGGCACCGCCGGAGGCGGCGCGAGCGAAGATCGCTCGCGCACCCCGACCCGCTGACGCCGCATGGAGGGCGCGCCGATCGCCGCCCTGGTGTGGGCCAAGGCCACGCTGGTCTGGGGCCTGTTCATCTGGATGGCGCTCAACGTCGTGAACCACCTGAGCGACCTGAAGGGCACCCGCCACGCGGTGGCGGCCTTCATGCGCATGGAGTCGCTCCAGCCGCCGGCGATCCCCTCGCCGCTCAAGTGGCGCCGCATCGACAGTGCCGGGCTGCATGCCTTCGCGCTCGCGCTGGTCGTGGTGCTGCAGTTGGTGTCGGCGCTGTTGTTCGCCTGGTCGGCGTGGTGGTTCGCGCGCGGCGACGTGCGCTTCGCCACCACCGCGGGCGTGTGGGCGTTCAGCTGGTTCGCCGCCATCTGGCTGTTGTTCCTGATCGCCGGCGCCTGGTTCGCCTACTGGCTGCGCCAGGATGCGCTGCAGCGCACGCACTTGATGCTGTTGTTGCTGGCGGTGGCGGGGTCGGTGCTGATGGGCACTTGATGCGCTAAGGCGGACCGGCATCGAGCGCACGCGCCAGTGCGCGCTCGATGACCCAGCGGCACCACGACACGCGCGCGCGTGTGTCGACGGTGGCACCGCGAAACGCCGCCAGTTGCTGCGCGATCGGTGCCACGTCAACCTCGGTGCGCACACGACCCTGCAGGAGGGCGTCGGCCGCCGGGCACAGCAACGGCTCGGCGGCCACGCCGCCCAACGCGATGCGCGCGTGTGCGATGCGCCCGCCATCCAAGCGCAGCAGCACCGCCGCAGACGCGGCGGCAAACTCGTTGGCCGCGCGCGGCGCCGCTTTTTCGAACGCCTGCGTGGCCGCAGACGGCGGCACGTGCACGGCCACGAGCACCTCGTCGGGCGCAAGGCGCGCTTCATGTGCGCGGTTCGACGCCGCGCCGCGGTACAGCTCGCCCAGCGGCAGCGAGCGCATGGCACCGTCGGCCGTGGCGACCTCGACGCGGGCATTCAGCGCCAGCAGCACCGTGGCGAGATCCGATGGATGCGCGGCATGGCATGGCCCGGCGCCGCCGATCGCGCCCGGGTGGGCCTGCAACGGCCCGCCAATGGCCGGGCAGCCGTCACCGCCCTTCTTGAAGCAGCGCAGGTCGGGATGGCGAAAGGTCCAGCAGCGGGGCCGCTGCAGCAGGTTGCCGCCGAGCGTGGTGCGCACGCGCAGCTGCGGCGATGCGATGCGCGCCACCGCCTCGGCGAGCATCGGTGCGATGCCGGGTGTGCGCTGCAGCCGCTGCAGCGTGGCCATCGCGCCGAGCCGCCAGCCGCCGTCGGCATGCCGCTCGATCTGCACCAGCTCGCCCGCACGTGACAGGTCGACCCACACCGGCGCAGCGCCCGCATGATCGAGCACACCCTCTTTCCACAGGCCCAGCAGGTCGCCGCCGGCGGCGATCAACTGCGCGTGCGGCGCGTGCTCCTGCAGCAGCCGTGCCGCATCGATCGCGCTGCGCGCATGCACCAGCCGCACCGGCGTCATGCGCCCTCCTGCAGAGCGGTCAGCAGTTTGTCGGGCGTGATCGGGTAGTCGCGCACGCGCACGCCGGTGGCGTTGAACACCGCGTTGGCGATCGCCGCGCCGGCAGCGATCAGCGGCGGCTCGCCGATGCCCTTCATGCCGATGCTGTTGCCGCCATCGGGTCGACCGGCATCGACGAACAACACCGACAGCGGCGCGTCGACCACGCTCGGCGTGCGGTAGGCCCACATCGCCGCATTGAGCTGCATGCCGTTGCGCGCATCGAGCACCCGCTCCTCGTGCAGCGCCATGCCCATGCCTTGCAGGAAGCCGCCGCGCACCTGGCTCGCCGCCAGCCGCGGGTTCAGCACCCGGCCGGCGTCGTGCGCGCACACCGCGCGAAGCACCCGCACGTGCCCGCTGCGCGCATGCACCGCCAGCTCGACGAAGTGCGCGCCGAACATGGCGGCGAACACCCCCGACGGTGGCCGTTCACGCTCGGCGCCGCACACGAACGCAGCGCGCGCTTTGACGAGCGCCGCCAGCTCCTGCGTGGCCAAGGTCGATGCGCCCGCTTGCTGCAGCAGCCGCTTCAACTGCACCGCCGCCGCGCGCACCGACGGACCCACCACCGCCGACGTGCGGCTGTGGTTGGTGGCATCGATCGAGCGCGGTGTGGTGGCCGAATCGCCGAAATGCGTGGACACGCAGTCGATGGGCACGCCGAGCGCTTCGGCCGCGATCTGTGCGAACACGGTGTCGGCGCCGCCGCCGATCTCGGTGATGCCCACGCGCACCTCGAAGCGCCCGCCGTCGATGCATGCGACCTCGGCAAGGCTCGGTTCGTACAGCGTGGCGTCGTAGGCCACCGCGCCCATGCCGATGCCGCGCCACCAGTCGCCGTCGCGTTGCGATCGAGGCCGGCGATGGGTCCAGCCGAAGGCGTCGGCGCCGCGGCGGTAGCTGCGTTCGAGCTCCTTGCCGGCATAGGGCAGCCCGGCCAGCACATCGACCTCGGCGAGGTTGCGCAGCCGCAGCTGCAGCGGATCGATCTGCAGCGCGTGCGCGAGCTCGTCGACGGCCTGCTCGAGGCAGAACAGGTCTTCCGCGGCGGTCGGGCCGCGAAACGGGATCGGTGCCTGCGTGTTCGTCAGCACGCGCCGGATCTCGGCGCGCACGGCGTCGGCGCGGTGCAGCCGCAGGCCGTTGCTCGCGCCGGCGGCGTTGATGGCCATCAACGGCGTCGGACCGCCCTCGCCGGCGACCTGCTCG
Organism: Burkholderiaceae bacterium; assembly: GCA_035543655.1. Lineage (GTDB taxonomy): Bacteria > Pseudomonadota > Gammaproteobacteria > Burkholderiales > Burkholderiaceae_C > JAEUPI01. Next base: position 20,741 of record DATKJN010000176.1, read on the forward strand.
TCGACGAAACGCAGCCTGCCGTCGCGCGTGGCGCCCAGGCGGATGCGACGTGCGGTCGGCGCGCGCTGGTGCCCGGCAACGAATTCCTCGCGTCGCGCCATGAACAGCCGCACCGGCGCGTCGAGCTCGCGCGCGACCACCGCCGCGATCGCGTGGTACGGCTTGATGTGGATCTTGCTGCCGAAGCCGCCGCCGACCAACGTGCTGATGACACGCACCGCCTCGAGCGGCAGCTGCAGCGTGGCGGCCAAGCGCTCGCGGATCATGTGCACGCCCTGGTTCGAATCCCACAGCGTCACGCGGCCGCCGTCCCACTGCGCGACGCAGCCATGCGGCTCGAGGCAGTTGTGGTGCTGCGCCGGCGTGGCGTAGCTCGCTTCGAGCACCAC
>DATKJN010000177.1:0-2971 GCA_035543655.1 Burkholderiaceae bacterium
GTCCTCGGGGGCCAGCAGCAGGGTGGCGGCCGTGGCCGCCGGTTTGGCCGCGCCCGACTGGGCCGGGCCGCCCGATCCGCCCTTGCCGCAGGCCGCCACCAGCACAGCGGTCAGGAACCATGGAACGAACAGGCGGCGGCAGGACATGCAGGATGCTCCGGGGGTGGACGGGAGTGCCGGCGGCATGGCACCTCGGCCCAGCGGGTCACCAGGCGGGCCGCGCCGGCCAGCGCGAAGACGGAAGTCTCGCACCGAATGGTCACGGCACGTCGCCGCGATGCGACGGAGCGTCGGCGGCGTGGAGCGACCTGCAAGCCCGCCCGACCGGTCGATCCGGTGGCCGGATCGGCGCCGGGGCTGCGTGGAACCGTATTCGACCGCAGAAACCGACACCCCCGATCGACCCACCGAGGCCACCCATGATGCAGATGCCGATGCAAACCACCACCCTGTCGTACCCCAGCCGGCGGCCGCGCCTGGCCTTCGTGCTCGGCAGCGGCGGCGTGCGCAGCATCGCCGCCGTCGGCATCGCGGAGGTGCTGGAGCGCGAGGGCGTGCGCCCCGATCTGGTGGTGGGCTGCAGTTCCGGCGCGCTGTTTGGCGCCACCATCGCATTGGGCATGACGCCCGAGCAGGCGCTGCGCACCGCCACCGAGCTGTGGTCGCAGGAGCTGACCCGCCAGCACCGCTGGCGCGGCTGGCTGCAATTGCTGGCGCCCAAGCTCACCGGCTTCAATGCCGATTTCTCGTTGCGCGACACGCGGCTGATCGAGCGGCGCATCCGCGACGCGTTCGGCCAGCGCCGCCTGGAGGACACGCCGACCAAACTGCGTGTGGCCGCGACCGACGCGGCGAGCGGCGAGCCGGTGGTGCTGACCGAGGGGCGGCTGGCCGACGCCCTGCGCGCCAGCATTGCGGTGCCGTTTTTGTTCCCGTCGGTCACCGTTGGCGGCCGGCGTCTGGTCGACGGCGTGATCTCCGACCCGCTGCCGCTGGCCGCCGCCGCCGACGCGCGCGCGGTCATCGCGCTCGGCTTCCATGGCTCGATGCCGCGCCGCATCGACCGTGCGTCGCGCATGTTCACCCAGGTGAGCACGGCGATGATCAACAACCTGATGAAGGCGCGCAACGCGGCCGCGCGCGCCGCCGGCCAGCGTGTGCTGCACGTGGAGCTGGCGCTGGAGCGCCGCGTCGGGCTGTGGGAGACCGCGGCACTGCCCTATCTGTACGAGGCGGGTCGCCGCGCCGCCATGGCCCAGCTGCCGCAGATCATGGCCCTGCTCGAGGGCCGCTCGTCGCGGGCGGCGGCGTGAGCCCGCGACCCGTCGTCATTTAGGGGGCCTGGGTCCCGTCGACGGGACACCAAGGGTTGTTATGCTCGAAGCGATGGATCCCGCCAAGCCCGCAGCGCCCACCGGCCCGCCGTCGGTGCAGGTGCTGTTTCCTTCGCTGTACAACGAACTGCGCCGGCTGGCGCGGTCACGCCTGGCGGCAGGCGGGCGCCACACGCTGCTCGATACGGCGTCGCTGGTGCACGAGGCGTATCTGCGCATGCAGCGCGACGGCGGCGTGACGCTGAACGACCGCGAGCACTTTCTCGCCTACGCCGCCACCACGATGCGCTCGGTGGTGATCGACTTCGTGCGCCGGCGCAACGCCGACCGCCGCGGCGGTGGCGTGGAGCACGTGACGCTCGACACGCGCGCCGCCGAACAGCTCGGCGCGTCCGACGAAGAGATTCTGGCGGTGCACGATGCGCTGGAGACGCTGGCCAAGGTCGATCCGCGGCTGGTGTCGGTGGTCGAGATGCGCTACTTCGCCGGCCTGTCCGATGCCGAGATCGCCGCCGCGCTGGGCCTGAGCGACCGCACCGTGCGGCGCGACTGGGACCGTGCGCGGCTGCTGCTGGCCGAAATGCTGGGCCGCTGAAGCGCCAACTGCGCCGCATCCGGCGGCTCCGTCCGATGTCCCGGCGCACGCCGCGCTTGCGTGGAACCAGCAAACCACCTTAAGCACGCGATGAACCCACGCACCCCGCCGGACACCGCCCACCTGCAGCACATGAACACGCTGCTCGAGCAGGCCCTGGCCTTGCCCGAAAGCGAACGCGACGCCTGGCTGCAGGCGCTGCCGGCCGAGCACCGCACGCTGGTGCCGCTGCTGCGCGCCATGCTGACGCGCGCGTCGGTCGAGACCGACACCTTCATGCGCAAGCCGGTCGGCCTGCTGGCCGATGCACTCGACGACGACCCCGAGGCGGGCGAACACGCCGGCGACACCATCGGTCCCTACCGCTTGCTGCACCCGATCGGCAGCGGCGGCATGGCCACCGTGTGGCTGGCCACGCGCGCCGACGGTGAGCTGCGGCGGCAAGTGGCGCTGAAGCTGCCGCGCAGCGGCTGGACGAGCGGGCTGGCGCAACGCATGGCGCGCGAGCGCGACATCCTGGCCGCGCTCGAGCACCCGCGCATCGCCCGGCTGTACGACGCCGGCACCACGCCGCAGGGCCGGCCGTGGCTGGCGATGGAGCGCATCGACGGCGTGACCATCGACCAACACTGCCGCGAGCACCAGCTCGACGTGGCGGCGCGGCTGCGCTTGTTTTTGCAGGTGGCCGACGCGGTGGCGCATGCGCACGCGCGGCTGATCGTGCACCGCGACTTGAAGCCCAACAACATCCTGGTCACGCCACAGGGCGAGGTGAAGCTGCTGGACTTCGGTGTGGCCAAGCTGCTGGAAGACGACCCGCTGCCGGCGAGCAACCTCACGCAGCAGATCGGCCGCGCGGTGACGCCGGACTACGCGTCACCGGAGCAGGTGGGTGGGCGCGCGGTCACGGTGGCCACCGATGTGTACTCGCTGGGCGTGGTGCTGTACGAGCTGCTCACCGGCGAGCGGCCCTATCGGGTGGACCGCTACAGCGCGGCCGCGCTCGAAGACGCGATCCAGCGCGCCGACGTGGCACCGGCGA
>DATKJN010000178.1:0-2986 GCA_035543655.1 Burkholderiaceae bacterium
CGTAGGGCGGCAGGCGCACCTCGATCTGCGCCACCTGCCCGGCACGCAGGCCCTCGTCGTGCACCAGCGCGAGCGCCAGCTCGGTCACGCCTTGCGTGACGCCGCAGCTCGGGTATTTTTTGAACACCACCCGCTGCAAGCGCCACTCGCTGCCGAGGTCGCGGTGCACGGCGTCGATGTCGAAACGGCCGCGCCCGTACAAGTGGGCATAGCCGTAGTGGCCCCCGATGAAGTTGGGCGGCCCGGTGACGCCGCGCTGCGCGAGCTGCGCGCAATCGACGCCGGTCTCGGCCACCCAGCCTTGCACCATGCGCACCGCCAGCGTGCCGTCGACGTTGCTCTGGAAGCTGCCGCCGCAGCGGTTGAACGCGAGGGCGAGCGCGTTGAGCGTCTGCGCGGTGTTCAGCTTCAGCACGCGCGCGGCCGCCGCGGTGGCGGCGAACACCACCAGCACGCCAGTGGGATCGAAGCCGTCGTACTGCGATTCGCTCAGATTCAAGCGCGAGCTGAGCTCGGCGCCGGCGGCCAGCGCGGCCACGAAGTCGGCGCCGCTGCAGCCACCGCCCAGTTCGGCCGCCGCCAGCGCGGCCGGCAGCAGCGACGAGCCGATGTGCGGGCCAGGCGCCATCGCGTCGCAATAGTCGAGCGCGCGGCACAGCGTGCCGTTGAAACGCGCGGCGGCGGCCGCGGGCAGGCGGTCGCCGAACACGAAGGCGGTTGCTTGGGGCGCACCGCCGCGTTCACGCAGCAGCGTGCGCAGCGCGGCGATGCCGTCTTCCTCGGCGCCGGCCAGCGCGGTGCCGCACACGGCCATCAGCATGTGGCGCAACACGCGCTGCGCCGGCGCTGACACGTCGGCGGCGCGCAGCGTGCAGACGAACTCGGCCAACTGCGATTCGACCTTCACCAACGGATCCTTTCGTGCTCGAGTGCCGGCAGTGTACGGAAGGGCCGATACCATCGACGGGACCGTGAGGAGCCCACGATGATCATCGCCAACGAACGCGACGTGACCGCCGCCGTGCTCGCCGAAGCGGCGCGCACGCCCGATGCGCGCACGCGCGAGATCCTGCAGGCCGGCATCACGCACCTGCACGCCTTCGTGCGCGACGCCCGGCTGAGCGAGAACGAGTTCCGTCAGCTGGTGATGTGCATCGCACGGCTCGGCCAGATGACCGACGCGTCGCACAACGAGGTGATGGTCGCCGCCGGCTCGCTCGGCGTGTCGGCGCTGGTCTGCCTGCTCAACAACGATGCCCAAGGCAGCGGCACCACGGCCAACCTGATGGGCCCGTTCTGGCGCGCCGGCGCGCCGCCCACGCCGTCGGGCGGCTCGATCGTGCGCTCGCCGACCGCGGGCGATCCGGTGTTCGTGACCGCGTGGGTGCACGACCGCGACGGGCGGCCGGTGCCAGGGGCCGAAGTCGATGTGTGGCACGCGTCGCCCGAGGGCTTCTACGAGAACCAGGATCCGATGCAGGCCGACATGAACCTGCGCGGCCGCTTCGTGACCGACGCGAACGGCTTGTTCGAGTTCCGCACCGTCAAGCCGGCCGGCTATCCGGTGCCGGTGCACGGACCCGTGGGTGATCTGCTGCGCGCGCAAGGGCGCCACAACATGCGGCCGGCGCACCTGCACTTCCTGATCCACAAGCCGGGCTACAAGACGCAGTTCTCGCAGGTGTATTCCGCCGACGATCCGCATCTCGAAACCGACTCGCAATTCGGTGTCACGAGCGCGTTGGTCGCGCACTACGAGCGTCACGACGGTGCCGCCGGCGCGCCGGCGGACGATGTGACGGGCCCGTGGTACACGTTGGAACGGCGCTTCGTGATCGACGCCGGCGACGCGCAGCTGCCGCGGCCGCCGATCAGCGGGCGCAACGCCGGGCCGCGGCCCGAGTTGACGGTGTTGCCCCGACAGCCCTGAGTTGTCAGACAACTTGGGCACCTGCCCGCGTGCAAACACGGCTGCGGACTTACCCGCATGCGGCGTCTGCGGGTGCAGTGCGCATTGCATCATTGCCGCCGACGCGACAAGGGCGCTGCGGCATTCGCCAAGCGCAGAGCGCGACGCCACGAAGGAGACGAACCCCATGCGCACGCTTTTCAAAGCGCTCACCACACTGATCGCATCGCTGGCCGCCAGCGCTGCGCTCGCCGCCTATCCCGAGCGGCCCATCACGCTGATCGTGCCCTGGGGCGCGGGCGGCGGCACCGACGCGGTGGCGCGCATCCTCGCCACGCTGATGGAGAAGGACCTCGGCCAGCCGATCAACGTGGTCAACCGCACCGGCGGCTCCGGCGTCGTCGGCCACCAGGCGATCTCGGCCGCGCCGCCCGATGGCTACACCATCGGCATCGTCACGGTGGAGATCGGCATGATGCACCACCAGGGTCTCACCGACCTGAAGGGCTCGTCGTACACGCCGATCGCGCTGGTCAATGCCGACCCCGCCGGCATCCAGGTGCGCGCCGATGCGCCGTACAAGAACGTCAACGACCTGGTCGCCGCGATCAAGGCCAACCCCGGCAAGTTCAAGGCCTCGGGCACCGGCCAGGGCGGCATCTGGCACCTGGCGATCGCCGGCTTCCTGCGCGACCAGAAGGTCGACCCGGCGGCGCTGCCGTGGGTGCCGTCCAACGGCGCCGCACCCGGCCTGAACGACCTCGTGGCCGGTGGCGTCGAGGTGGTGCCGTGTTCGCTGCCCGAAGCGCGTGCGCTGATCGAAGCCGGCAAGGTCAAGAGCCTGGCGGTGATGGACCCGCAGCCGGCATCGTTGTTTCCGAAGGTGCCGACGCTGAAGGCCGAGACCGGCAGCGCCTGGACGATGGCGGCCTGGCGCGGCATCGCGGCACCCAAGGGGCTGCCCGCGGACATCCAGACCAAGCTGCTGGCGTCGCTGCAGAAGGCCCACGAGTCCAAGGAATTCAAGGAGTTCATGACCAACCGCGGCTTCGGCGTGCTGTGGGCGCCGCCGGCGGA
>DATKJN010000179.1:0-2590 GCA_035543655.1 Burkholderiaceae bacterium
ATGGCCCTCGCCGTGCTGGCCACGGTGTTGGGGCCGCGCGTCACGCCGGGCGGTTATGCCTGGATCGTCGGTGCGCTGCTCATCGGCGCCTCGATCGGCCTCTTCGCCGCGAAGAAGGTGCAGATGACGCAGATGCCGGAGCTGGTGGCGCTGATGCACAGCCTGGTCGGCCTGGCCGCCTGCCTGGTGGGCTTCGCGAGCTACGTCGACACCTCCACCGTATTCCCGACCGAGGCCGAGAAGGCGATCCACGAGATGGAGATCTACGTCGGCATCCTGATCGGCGCCGTCACGTTCTCGGGGTCGGTCATCGCCTTCGGCAAGCTCTCGGGCAAGATCGGCGGCAAGCCGCTGCTGCTGCCGGGCAGGCACTGGCTCAACCTGGCTGGCCTGCTGTTGGTGATCTGGTTCGGCCGCGCGTTCCTGCATGCGCCGAGCATCCAGGCCGGCATGATGCCGCTGCTGCTGATGACGGTGATCGCGCTGCTGTTCGGCATCCACATGGTGATGGCGATCGGCGGCGCCGACATGCCGGTGGTGGTGTCGATGCTCAACAGCTACTCGGGCTGGGCCGCCGCGGCGACCGGCTTCATGCTCAGCAACGACCTGCTGATCGTGGTGGGTGCACTGGTGGGTTCCTCCGGTGCCATCCTGAGCTACATCATGTGCCGCGCGATGAACCGCAACTTCATCAGCGTGATCGCCGGCGGCTTCGGCACCGGCGGAGGTGCGCCCGCCGCGGCGGGCGCGGCGCAGCCGGCCGGCGAGGTGACGCCGATCGGCGCGGCGGAGACCGCCGAGCTGCTGCGCGAGGCCAAGAACGTGATCATCGTTCCGGGTTACGGTATGGCAGTGGCGCAGGCCCAGCACACGGTCTACGAGATCACGAAGCTGCTGCGCGAGAAGGGCGTGACCGTGCGCTTCGGCATCCACCCGGTGGCCGGCCGCATGCCGGGCCACATGAACGTGCTGCTGGCCGAAGCCAAGGTGCCGTACGACATCGTGCTGGAGATGGACGAGATCAACGCCGACTTCCCGAACACCGATGTCTCGATGGTCATCGGCGCCAACGACATCGTGAACCCGGCCGCTCAGGACGACCCGACCAGCCCGATCGCCGGCATGCCGGTGCTGGAGGTGTGGAAGGCGAAGACTTCGATCGTGATGAAGCGCAGCATGGCTTCGGGCTACGCCGGGGTGGACAACCCGCTGTTCTATAAAGACAACAACCGCATGCTGTTCGGCGATGCGAAGAAGATGCTGGACGAGGTGCTGGCCGCGCTCAGAAGTTGACGCGGCCGCGGCGCCGCATGCCTTGAGGCCGGCACGCCTGCGCGAGCCGGCTAACGCAAACCGCTGGTGTACTTGCGCAGCACGCGCTCGCGCATCTCTTCGGCCGTGGGGTTGGCACTCAACGGCACCTCGACCTTCTCGACCGTCGCAGCGGGCTTGTCGGCCGCCTTGTCGGCTGTTGGCGCTGGCGCGGCGTTCGAGGCGTTGCGCGGACCGAGGTGGTGCTCGTCGACGTACTTGGCGTACTGCAGCAGGCGCGCATCCTGGCTGGTCAGCGCCTGCTGGATCACGTCGCGCGCGTATTCGAGGTCGTGCAGGAAGTGGCGCACATCGAGCGAGCGCCCGAACTCGCGGCGCATCGGGACCACCATGCGCACGAGGTAGTTCATCAGCTCGCTGTTGCTGCCGGGATCGGGGGCACTCATCGCTGCACCGGTGGCCATGGTTGCGGGCTGCGACGCGTCAGGCGTTGGGCGCCAGCATCTCGCCGTGCTGCGCCACGTCGAGGCCGACCTTCTCGCTCTCGGCGTCGACGCGCAGGTTCATCACCAGGCTGATCAGCGTGAGGATGATCCAGGTGGCGGCGCCGGCGTAGGCCATCACCGCGAGCGCGCCGAGTGCGTTGGTCCACACGGTGGCGGTGATCGGCGCCACTGCGACGGTGGCCATCAGCGGCGTCATCAGCGTGCCCACCAGGCCGCCCACGCCGTGCAGCGCGAACACGTCGAGCGAGTCGTCGATGCCGGTGCGCGCCTTGAAGTACACCACGCTGAAGAAGCACACCGCGCCGGTGACCGCACCGATGATCAACGCGCCGTCGATGCCGACATAGCCCGACGCGGGCGTGACACCGATCAGGCCGGCGATCGCGCCGGTGAAGCTGCCGAGCACGCTCCACTGCCCACGCCGCACGTATTCGCACAAGCCCCAGAACATCGCACCCGAGCAGGCGGCCACCTGGGTCGCCAGCAGCGCACCGGCGGCACGCGTGCTGGCCTCGAACGCCGAACCGGCGTTGAAACCGAACCAGCCGGCCCACAGCAGACCCGCGCCGAGCACGGTGATCATCAGGTTGTACGGCACCATCGGCTCCTTGCCGAAGCCGCGCCGCGGACCGAGCACCCAGGCCGCGACCAGCGCGCTGGCGCCGGAGGCAATGTGCACCACCGTGCCGCCGGCGAAGTCCATGTGGCCCATCTTGGCGAGCCAGCCGGTCGGGTGCCACACCCAGTGCGCGATCGGCGCATAGACGATCACCGACCACAACGCGGCGAACGCCACCGTCGCGCCCAGGCGC
>DATKJN010000180.1:0-7224 GCA_035543655.1 Burkholderiaceae bacterium
GCCGGTGAAGAGCCTGTGCCCGTGCTCCAAGGAGATCTCCGACTACGGTGCGCACAATCAGCGCTCGCTGGTGACCATCCGTCTCGAACAGTTGCAACCGGTCGAGTGGCACGAGCAAGTGCGCTTCGCCGAAGACGCGGCGTCGAGCGAGATCTGGCCGCTGTTGAAGCGGCCCGACGAGAAGTGGATCACCGAGCGCGCCTACGAGAACCCGAAGTTCGTCGAGGATCTGGTGCGTGACGTGGCGCTGCAGCTCAACGCCGACGCGCGCGTCGGCCGCTACAGCGTCGACGTCGAGAACTTCGAGTCCATACACAACCACAGCGCCTATGCGCGCATCGAGCGCGCATAGGCCCGCGCAAAGCGCGGCGAACGCTGCGCGTTCGGCGGTGGTTGCGGCGACGGCTCATTTGCCACAGGCAAGTGAGCGTTGCCACAATCACTTCGAATAGCTCGATGGTTTCGAAGTGACCCGCTCGATGTCGCCCACCGCGGCGACGGTCCACGATCCGTTTGCGATGCGCCGGGCCGGCCGCGAGCTGTTGTCGCTGGCGTTCATCGATTCGCGCAACCGCACGCTGCGCTGGCTGAGCGTGTTTGTCGGTGCCGACGTGTCTGCAGCCCGCGCCGAGTTCGATCCGCCGTTGTGGCTGGTGGGCCACGTGGCGTGGTTCCAGGAGCGCGCGATCGCGCGCAACGTGCAGCGCGCGCGTGGCGGCAAGGGACAGCGCACGACCACGCTGGCGTCCATCGAGCCGCGCGCCGATGCCTGGTTTGACCCATCGGTGAGCAGCCGCGAGCAACGCTGGCGCGACACCGATGTGTCGGACGCGCACTTGCGCGACTACCTGGCGGCCACGCTCGACACCACGCTCGAGTTGCTCGACAAGGCGGAAGAAACCGATGAAGGGCTGCATCTGTACCGGCTGGCACTGGTCTGCGAGGACCGTGTGGTCGAGATGTTGGCCGCACTCGCGCATGCCGCCGGCGTGGGCGGCGCTGCGCTGAAGGAACTGTGGCCGATCTGGCCCTCGCGCGTGCGGCGCGAGCCGTTGTGGTTCGGCGCGCAGCGCTGGCCGCTCGGTTCCGCGCCGGGCGGCTTCGTGCCCGACAACGAACGCTGGGCGCACGAGGAGTCCGTGCCGGAGTTCGAGATCGATGCGCAACCGGTGCAATGGTCGCAGTTCGCCGAGTTCGTCGAAGACGGCGGCTATGACGAGCGCGACTGGTGGAGCGAAGCCGGCTGGGGCTGGCTCGAACGCCACGAGCGGCGCTCGCCGCGTTATGTCGAACAACTCGGCCGCGCAGTGCTCGCGCAGCGCGGCGGCGACGTGCAGCGCGTGCCGGCCAACCAGGCAGTTGCGCATGTGAGTTGGTATGAGGCCGATGCCTGGTGCCGCTGGGCCAAGCGTCGCTTGCCCACCGAGGTGGAGTGGGAGATCGCCGCCAGCGGTGGCGGATCGCGCGGCTTCGTCTGGGGCGATGTGCACGAGTGGGTGGCCGGCCGCGCGCGCCGCTGGAGCGACGACGCGCCGGTGGCCGCGCCGCCTTCGGTGTGCGACGTGCCGCTGGCGATGTGGCCATCGCAGCGAGTCACGCGCGGCGCGTCGGTGCTGACCGTGCCGCGGCTCAAGCATGTGAAGGCGCGCTGCTTTGCGAGCCCCGAGCACGACGCGGCGTTCGTCGGCTTTCGCAGCTGCGCGATCTGAGGCGCGGCGACGACACCTCCAGATTATCTCTAGGTAGTTGCGACAGCTTGGCGCTGCCGGCGCTGCCTTGTCTGATGCGCCCTTTGTTCTCGACCAGAGACACGCTGATGCCTGCCCGTCCCCATCATCCCTGGCGCCGCGCGCCGATCGCGCTGAGCTGCGTCGTGCTCAGTGTGGCCGCATCGGCGCAGACCGAGGGCGGCGACGCCCAGACCGTGGTCGTCACCGGATCGCTGCGCGCCCAGCGGGTGCTCGACGCGCCGCATGCGATTGGCGTGGTGGAGGCGCAGACGCTGCGCGACGCCGGCCCGATGGTGAATTTGTCCGAGGCGATGCAACGCGTGCCCGGGCTCACCGTGTCGAACCGGAACAACTACGCGCAGGACCTGCAGATCAGCTCGCGCGGCTTTGGCGCGCGCGCCGGCTTTGGCGTGCGCGGCCTGCGCCTGTACACCGACAACATCCCTGCCACCATGCCGGACGGGCAAGGCCAGGTGGCGCACTTCGACCTCGCCGGTGCGTCGCGCATCGAAGTCTTGCGCGGGCCGTTCTCGGTGCTGTATGGCAACAGCTCGGGCGGCGTGATCGCCTTGTTCACGGCGCCCGCGCGCAGCAATGAAGCCGAGGCGGCGCTCGACATCGGCAGTTTCGGCCTGCGCCAGGGCCGGGTGTCGCTGGCGATGCCGATGCAGTCGGGGTTCGATCTGCGTGCCAGCGCCACGTCTTTCGAGATCGACGGCTTCCGGCCGCAGAGCGCTGCCGAGCGCAAGCTCGGCAACCTGCGATTCGGCTGGCAAGGCGATGCCGACAGCGTGACGGTGCTGATTTCGGCGCATGAGCAGGATGCGCAGGATCCGCTGGGCCTCGATCGCCAGCAGTTCAATGCCGACCCGTTGCAGACCACACCGCAGGCCACGCTGTTCAACACTCGCAAGTCCATCGAGCAGACGCAGGGCGGCGTCAACTGGCGGCACCGCTTCGGCAACGAACAGGGCCTCGTCGAGACCCATGTCACCGGCTACCTCGGCGCACGCAGCGTCACGCAGTTCCTGGCAATCCCGGCGGCCACGCAGGGTGCGCCCAACCACGGTGGCGGCGTGATCGACTTCGACCGTGATTTCGGCGGCGTCGACGCGCGCGCGCTGCTGCGCTGGGGCCAGACCGATTTCGTGGTCGGCGTCAACCAGGAACGCCAGAAGGACGAGCGGCGTGGCTACGAGAACTTCGTCGGCACGCCGCCGAACCAGACACTGGGCGTGCAGGGCAACCTGCGCCGCGACGAGAGCAACCAGGCCACGACGAGCGACGTCTATGCGCAGTTCGACACGCCGCTGTCCAGCGACTGGCAGCTGATCGGCGGTGTGCGCTCGGGCCACGTGAAGATGGAGGTCGACGACCGCTACATCGTGCCGCCCAACGGCGACGATTCGGGCTCGCTCAAGTTCAGCTACACGAACCCGGTGATCGGTGTGCGTTGGCGCGTCGCACCACAGTGGATGGTTCATGCCAGCGTCGCACGCGGCTTCGAGTCGCCGACACTCGGTGAGCTCGCGTACCGACCCGATGGCGGCTCCGGCTTCAATTCGGGATTGCAGGGCCAGACCAGCCGCCAGTTCGAGCTGGGCAGCAAGTGGCGCGGCGGCAGCATCGATGTCGACGGGGCGCTGTTCTGGATCGACACCGAAAACGAGATCGGCGTGGCCACCAACGCCGGCGGCCGCTCGTCCTTTCAGAACGTCGGCCGCACCCGTCGTTACGGCGCCGAAGCGGCGCTGGCGTGGCGCATCGCACCGGGCTGGCGCGCGTTGACCAGCATCACGCTGCTCGATGCGACCTACCGCGACAACTTCGTCACCTGCGGTGCGCCACCATGCACGGTGCCCAACGTGCCGGTGCCGGCCGGCAACCGCATCGCCGGCACGCAGCGCGCGCTCGGTTTCGCCGAACTGGCCTGGCGGCCGGGCGGCGTCGTGCCGGGTGAGTTCGCCGCCGAGTGGCGCGCACAGGCCGGCACGCCAGTGGACGACCTCAACAGCGACGCGGCCGCCGGCTTCGGCGTGGTCGGGTTGCGCTGGAGCGCCGATCTGGCGGTCACCGACAGCGGCACGCTGCAGGTGCTGGCGCGCGTCGACAACCTGTTCGATCACTCGTACGCGGGCAGCGTGATCGTCAACGAAGCGAACCGGCGCTTCTTCGAGACCGCCGCGCCGCGCAACGGATTGCTTTCGCTTCGCTGGCTGCAGAAGTTCTGAGCGCCTGGCTCGGCTGCGGCAGCAGCCACGACGCACCATCGCGAGCAGCACGGCGGCCGATCGGCGCCTCGCGTGCGCGCTCGACCCACGCGATGCGTCAGAACGACAGGCGCAAGCCCGCGAAGAAGCTGCGGGGCGAGCCCGGCGCGATGAAGAGGGCATCTGCTTCGGTGCCGGTGTAGTTGCCCTGTGCATCGAACACCGTTTCTCCGAGCGCGCCATAGTTCGCGTAGCGCTTGTCGAACGCGTTGTTCACGCGCGCCAGCAACTCCAGCGTCGGCGTGGGGCGGTAGCTCAGCCGCAGGTTCGTCACTGTGTAGCCGGGCAGCGTGAAATCGACGCGTTCGGTGCCGCCGTCTTCGATCAGACCGTCCTCGTTGCCCTGCACCACGCGGCTGCCCAAGCGCTGCACATCGGCACCCACCGACCAGCCGTCGGCGAAGCGCCAGTCACCGGCGATCTTGAACATGTTCTTCGGGACGCCGGCCATGCGTGTGCCGGGCGTGACGATGACGTTGCGCTCGCCCATGCGCAACGTGCCGTTGGCCTCGTAGGTGGCCTTCAGCAGGCTGGCCGACGCATCGAGCGACACCGCACCGAAGGTGCCTTGCCACGACAGGTCGCCGCCCTGGTGGCGCGTCTTTGGAAAGTTCTGGAAGAAGCCCAGCTGGCCGGTGGTGCTGACGCTGCCGAACACGATGTCGTCGCGGTTGTCGGTGCGGTACAGCGTCAGCTCGAGACGTTGCCCGGCCGCAGCACGCCACCGTGCGCCCACCTCGAAGCTGGTGGAGCGCACTTGCTTGAGGTAGGGATCCGACTGCAAGCCGGCCGGCAGCCGGCAGGGCTCATCAGGGTTGGCGCAGCCGAGCTCCATCGAGGTGGGGACGCGCGTGTTGCGGGCGATGTTGGCGAACACGCTGGCTTGCTCGCCCAAGCCCTGCGTCACACCGAGCGCTGGGTTCAAGCTGGTGTAGGTGAAGGTTTCGCGAGCATGCGCTTCCAGCACACCCGTGTCATCGTCCAGCGACGTGAGCTGGTTGCTGACACGCGAGCGGTTGCCGCGCACGGTGCCGGTGATGTGGGTGCGCTCCGCCACGCGCCAGGTGTCGGTGGCATACAAGCCGACCGTGGCCGCATCGCCGTCGAGAGAGGCACTGAGTGCGGGATCCTCGCCGGCCTCGGGCACCACACCACGGCTGGCGTCGAACTCGCCCTCCTGCTCGCTCTGCCGGAACTTGACGCGATTGGCATCGACCGTGGCTCCCACCTGCCACTGGTGGTCGCCGCTGCGTCGCGCCAGGCTGAGGGCCGCGCCGTAGGCAGTCTGCCTGGTGCTGGTGGTGTTGAGCGAGGCGATCTCGCCGGCCTCGTCGGCGACGTCCCCACTGGTGGTGTCGCGCTTGGTGCCGCGCACATAGGCCAGTGCCTGCAGGCGGCTGGCGTCGTCGAGCTGGCGGCTCCAGTTGAACGTGAGCTGCCCGAGCTCGTTGCGAGTGCGGTCGGGGTGCGTGTAGACCGCCTGGTAGCGGGTCTCGTTGAGGTCGGCGGTCCGGTTCCCTTCAGCGTCGAACGTGAAACGCGGCACCAGCCCGTTGCCGATCAGCGTGCTGCGTGCGGCCAGCACCGACACGTCCCATTCGTCGGCGCCGTCGCTGCGGCCAAGGCGGGCCAGCACGTTGCCGAGCCTGCCGGGCGATTCGTCGCGCCAGCCGTCTTCATCGAACCCGCTGGCCGCGATGTACTGGTGCCAGCCGGTACCGCCGTCGCTGTGCCCGTAGCTGGCATCGAGCCGCACGCGACCGAAGCTGCCGGCGCCGAGCTCCACGCGCACGCCGGGTGCGCTGCGTCCGCTCGAGGTGGTCATGGCGATGGCACCGCCCAGCGTGTTGAGGCCGAACGCCGGGTTGGCGCCCGGCACCACGCTGATCGACTGCAACGAGAACTCGGGCAACAGATCCCACAGCACGACATCGCCGAACGGCTCGTTGATGCGCACGCCGTCGAGATACACCGACAGACCCTGCGGTGCCCCGAGCAAGCCCGAGGCGCGGTAACCGCGGTACGTGAGGTCGCCTTGGTAGGGACTGCCCTGCACGTCGTTGACCTGCATGCCGGGAAGCCGCCGCACCAGCAAGTCGGTCGTGTTCGCGGCTTGCGCGCCATCGATGGCGGAGCGCCGCAATACCGAGGTGCTGTAGGGCAGCGTGTTGCGATCGACGCCGAGACCGGGCAGCGGCGACGTGCCGATGACCTCCACCTGCTGGGGCGCTGGCGGGTCCGGTGCTGGTACCTGTGCCAGCGCGTTGCAGGCGGTTGCGCCGCCCAGAACAAGCAGCACGTGTGTCGTCGGGTGTCCCCGCATGGGCATTGTCTTCCTCGTCCAGAACAATGGCAGTCTGCTGCGGTGTCGAAGGCGCGTGCCTCGGGACTGTCGCGCATGGGAATTTCTCCCGATCCGCCATGGCCTCGTCACCCGATCACCCGCTCGATCTGCCACGCGTCGTGATGCGGCGTGCCGGCTGGGTTGCATTCGGCGCATGGCTGGTGATGCTGGCACTCGGCCTGCAACGCGCTGCGCTCGACATGGAAGAGGAGGTCGCCGGCGCGCACACCATGGCGGCGCTGGTGCAACGGCTCGCGCAAGGCACCGCCGACGCCGATCTGGTCCCGGCATTGCAGCGCATCGTGCAGACCGAAGCGCCGCGCCACATGTCGCTGACGGTGCAGCGGGCCGACGGGAGCGTGCTGTTCACCAGCAGCGACGACGAGCCAGTGGCGCCGCCGCTGTCGTGGCTGGTGCAGGCACACCGCGTGCTGTGGCCTGCGCGACAACCCCCCCCGGTGTCGTGGCCATTGCGACGACCGCAGGGCGAGCCGTGGACCGTGACCGTCGCGGCGTCGCACGAGAGCGAGCGCGTCGAAGCGGTGAGCAACCTGGCCGCCATCCTCGCGCTGGGTGCCGTCGGCAGCGTGGCGCTGCTGCTGGCGATGGGCTGGAACGTGCAGCATGCGTTTCGTCCGATGCGCTCGTTGCTGCACGCGATCGCCGCGTTGCGCGACGACGATGCCCACGCACTGCGCGCACTGCCGTCCATGCCGATCGGTGAGTTGCAATCGATCGCCGGCGCACTGCGCGAACTGGCCGACGCGCTCGAAACCGCAGAAAGGCAACGCCGCGCGCTGAGCGCCCAGGTGTTGACGTTGCAAGAGGACGAGCGGCAGCGCATCGCACGCGAACTGCACGACGAGTTCGGCCAGCGCCT
>DATKJN010000181.1:0-5859 GCA_035543655.1 Burkholderiaceae bacterium
GCCTGCATCGCCTGCGCAAACTCGGAATACTCGATCTCGTTGAGCGCGCCGCTGCGGTTGGCCAGCTGCACGCCTGCCTGCAACTCGCTGTAGCGCTGGCCGATGCCGATCGGCTCCCATTCGCCGCTCTCGGCATTGAGCCCTTCGAGCAGAAACGGCTTGCTGCCGGCGCGCCGCGTGGTCGGGGCGTGCGACAGCACGAACTCGCCGCTGACCGGAGACTCCAGCCGCAGCGGCACGATGGCGTCGATCAACGCATCGATGCGCGGGCCCTGGCGCGCGCTGGCCATGTCGGTCGGCGCATCGACCACCGGTGCGAGGGCCGGCTCGACCGCCGGGTGCACGAGCGTGGGCTCGGCCCGTTCGATCGGCGGATTGGGCTGGGCCTGCCGCGGATTGGCTCGACGGGCGTTCCACGCGCCATGGGCCACCACCAGCGCCAGCACCAGGCCGGCGACGATCGCCAACGCGGCGGTCAGCGTCAATGGACCTCCTTGGCGCTGCGCGCCGTCCCCCAGCGCTCCGAAGGAGCCCCTTCGTGGCTCCTGGGGAGCGAGTGCGGTCGGGTAGGCCGCGCGGCGCTCACGCGGCCTCGGCGAGGCTGACCGCTTCGTCCATGTCGACGACCACGATGCGAGACACGCCCTGCTCCTGCATCGTCACGCCGATCAACTGCTCGGCCATCTCCATCGCGATCTTGTTGTGCGAGATGTACAGGAACTGCGTCTGCTCGCTCATCTGGCTCACGAGTTTGCAATAGCGCTCGGTGTTGGCGTCGTCCAGCGGCGCGTCGACCTCGTCGAGCAGACAGAACGGCGCCGGGTTGAGCTGGAAGATCGCGAACACCAGCGCGATGGCCGTCAAGGCCTTCTCGCCACCGGACAGCAGGTGGATCGTCGAATTGCGCTTGCCCGGCGGCTGCGCCATCACCTGCACGCCGGCATCGAGGATCTCGTCGCCCGTCATCTGCAGGCGCGCGGTGCCGCCGCCGAACAGCGTGGGGAACATGCGGCCGAAGTGCTCGTTGACCTGATCGAAGGTCTGCTGCAGCAGATCGCGGGTTTCGAGGTCGATCTTGCGGATGGCGTCTTCCAGCGTGTGGATCGCTTCCTGCAGATCGGCGTTTTGCGCATCGAGGAACTGCTTGCGCTCGCGCGACGTGCCGAGCTCCTCGAGCGCTGCCAGGTTCACCGCGCCGAGCGCTGCGACCTCGCGCCCGAGGTTGTCGATCTGCGACTGCAACCCCGACAGCTTGACACCGCCTTCGCTGATGCCCGTGCTCAAGCGCTCGAGGTCGACCTGCGCCTGCTGCAGCTGCTCGAGGTATTGCGCGCCGCCCAATTGCGCGGCTTGCTCCTCGAGCTGCAGCTTGGTGATCTTCTCGCGCATCGGCTCCAGGCTGTGTTCGATGGTGAGGCGCTGCTCGTCGTGCGCCTTCAGCTTGGAACTGAGATCGTCGTACTCGCTGCGCCGCGCCGCCAGCAGCTGCTCGCGGTCGAGCTTGAGCGCCAGGGCCGTGTGCAGCCCGGCCTGCGCCGCGCTGTCGTCGAGCTGGCCCAGTTCCAGCGTGAGCTGTTCGCCGGCGCGCTGGTTGTTGGCCACCTGTTCGGCGGCGGTCTCGAGCGCACGCTGCAACTCGGCGCGCCGCGCGGTCAGCGAGCGGGCCTCGAACTGCGCCTCTTGCGCCTCGCGTTCGCGCGTGCGCAGCACCTCGCGCGCGTCGGCCAGCTCGGCCTCGGCGGTGCGCGTGGCTTCATCCAGGTCGGCATGCTGCTGCTGCGCGTCGGCCAGTTGCTGGTCGAGGCGCTCGAATGCCGACTCGCTGCCACCCTGGCGCTCGCCCAGCATCTTGAGCTGGCTGTCGATGTCGGCCATCTCGGCGTCGAGCTGTGCGCGGCGGGTGGCGGTGGCTTCAGCATGTTGCGTCAGGCGCAACAACTCCACTTGGCCGGTGTGCGCGGCGGCCTGCGCTTCCATCGCTTCGCGACGCAGCGCGACCAGCCGTTGGCTGGCTTCGGTGAAGCTGGCATCGAGCCGCACCAGCGCCGACTTGGCCTCGTCTGCAATCAAGGCCTGTGCACGCATCTGGCGCTGCAGGTTCTCGATTTCCTGCGCGCGCGCCAGCAGGCCGTCGTGCTCGGAGTCCGGGGCGTGAAACGCCACGGCGTGCGCGCTGACCGTGTGGCCTTCGCGCGTCATGATCACCTCGCCGTGCGTCAGCTTGCCGCGCTCGGCCAACGCATCGTCGAGGCTCGAGGCGGTGTACACGCCTTCCAGCCAATCGCCGAGCAGCGCCTGCAGTCCGGCATCGCCCAGCCGCAGCAGTTCGGCCAGCCGCGGCAGCGTGCGGTGCGTGTCCGGCGCTGCCGCTTGGGGCAGGCTGTAGAACGCCAAGCGCGCCGGCGGCGGGTCGGCGGCAAAGGCGCGCAGGTTGTCGATGCGTCCGACCTGCAGCGCATTCAGGCGTTCGCGCAGCGCAGACTCCAGCGCCGTTTCCCAGCCGGGCTCGATGTGCACCTGCGTCCACAGGCCTTGCAGGCCGTCGAGACCGTGCTTGGCGAGCCAGGGCTTCAGCTTGCCTTCCTTCTGGATCTTTTCCTGCAGCGCTCGCAGCGCGGCCACGCGTGCAGCGATGTCGGCCTGCTTGGCGCTTTGCGTGTTGACCTCGTCGTGCTGCGCGCGACGCCGCTCGTCGAGCTGTGGCACCTGCTCCTGCAGCTCGTGCAGACGCGCTTCGGCGGCGCGATAGCGCTGCTCCAGCGCCGGCACCTGGTCCTGCAGGCCGGCGAGCTTTTGCTCGTCGGGCGCGCTCAATCCCGCCGCCTCGGCGCTCAGCCGCTCGCGCCGCGACTTCAACGCATTGATCTGCTCCTGCAGGTTGCGCGTGTCGGCGGCCAGCACCTGAATCTGCTGCTGCACCGCGCTGACGGCCTGGCGTTGTTCGTCGGCGCGCGCCGACGCCTCGCGCACGCGGTCTTCGAGCGCCGGCAGCGTGTCGTGCTGGCGCACGACCCGCGTGGCCTGCTCGGCCGCCTTGGCCTCCGCCGCGCCGATCCGCTCGCCGAGCTGGTCGACCTCGGCGCCGTCGGACTCGCGGCGCTGCGCCCACTGGCTGTTCTGCGCCTCGAGTTCGGCAATGCGCTGCTGCACCCGCTGCCGACCTTCGACCACGTAGCGAATGCGCTCCTCGAGCCGGCTCACCTCGAGCGCCGCATCGGCCAGCGAGCCCTGGGCCGCGTGCAGCCCATCACCCGCCCCGTAGTGCGCCTGGCGCACGGTCTCGAGCTCGGACTCGACCTGCCGCAGTTCAGCCAGGCGCGCCTGCAAGGCGTTGTGCGCCTCCTCGACCGCGCGCTTGACGCGCTCTTCTTCCTTGGCGGCGTCGCGGTGCTTCAGGAACCACAGCTGGTGCTGCTTCAGCGTCTGCTCGTCGACCAGCCTGCGGTAGGTGGTGGCGACTTCGGCCTGCGACTCGAGCTTCTCGAGGTTTGCGTTGAGCTCGCGCAGGATGTCTTCGACCCGCGTCAGGTTCTCGCGCGTGTCCTTCAGCCGGTTTTCGGTCTCGCGGCGGCGCTCCTTGTACTTGGACACGCCCGCGGCCTCTTCGAGGAACAGCCGCAGCTCCTCGGGCTTGCTCTCGATGATGCGGCTGATCGTGCCCTGGCCGATGATGGCGTAGGCGCGGGGCCCCAGGCCGGTGCCGAGGAACACGTCCTGCACGTCGCGGCGACGCACCGGCTGGTTGTTGATGTAGTAGCTCGAAGTGCCGTCGCGCGTCAGCACCCGTTTGACGGCAATTTCTGCAAAGCTGTTCCACTGGCCGCCGGCGCGCGCATCCTCGTTGCTGAACACCAGCTCCACGCTGGCGCGTCCGGCCGGCTTGCGCTGGCCAGAGCCGTTGAAGATCACGTCTTGCATCGACTCGCCGCGCAGCTCGCTCGCCTTGCTTTCACCGAGCACCCAGCGCACGGCGTCGATCACGTTGGACTTGCCGCAGCCGTTGGGGCCGACCACACCGACTCGCTGGCCGGGCAGTTGGAAGGTGGTGGGTTCTGCGAACGACTTGAAGCCCGAGAGCTTGATCTGGTTCAGGCGCATGAAAGCAAACGTGTCGGGCGGCCCGGATGCGAAAACGGCAGCCCTTCAGTGCCGCCGTTGTCGTGTGGATGGAGTCTGCCTGTTGCCTCGTGCACGAGGGTGCCGAAAGCGCGCGGATGATACCATCGCGCCCCGCTGATTTTCCCTCTCGTGATGCCCCGATCCAGCCGCGGCGCAGGCCCTGCGCGCGAGCGCGCGAAGCCGGCCACCCCACCGAGCGCGCCGAGCAAGGACCTGCAAGTCTTTGCCAACCCGGCACCCGAGCGCGACTACGTGATCCGCTTCGACGTGCCCGAGTTCACCTGCTTGTGCCCGCTCACGGGCCAGCCCGACTTCGCGCACTTTCAGATCGAGTACGTGCCGGACAAGCTGTGCGTCGAGCTGAAGAGCCTGAAGATGTACTTCTGGAGCTTTCGCAACGAAGGGGCCTTTCACGAGAAGGTGACCAACACCGTCGTCGACGACATCGCGCGCGCGATCCGGCCGCGCTTCGTCCGACTGGCCGCCGATTGGTACGTGCGCGGCGGCATCCGCACCTATGTGACGGCCGAACATCGCAAGAAGGGCTGGATGCCTGCGATGCGCATCGACCTGCCGCCTGCGCCGTGAGCCTTGCGACGAGCGCGCCGCGGCCGGCGTATCAGAAGTTCGCCGTGAGTGTGGCGCCCAGCCACATCGATGGCCAGGGCGCGTTCGCCGCCGAGCCGATCCCGCCGAGGCGCAAGATCGGCGAGATCCGCGGCGAGAGCATCACGGTGTCCGAGGCACGCATCCGCGCCACCCGCCACGAGCGCATCATGATCGTGGAGGTGTCGCCGCGCAAAGCGATCGACTTCAGCCGCTCCGACGACCCGATGCGCTACACCAATCACAGCTGCCGGCCCAACGCGCGGCTGGTCATCCGCGATGGACGGGTCGAGTTCTACGCGCGGCGGGCGATCACGCCCGGCGAAGAGATCACGGTCGACTACGGCGACACGCACCATGAAGGGCGTCTGCCCTGCCGCTGCGGTGCGCCAGGATGCCGCGGCGCCCTCTAGCGACTGCGGGGTTATTGCCGCGCGCGCCGGCGCGCATAGCCCTTTTGCGTAAGGTGACGCGACAACTCCATCGTTTCGTGCCCATGCCGCCAACGACACAGACCCGATGACGCCGCGAATGACGATCGTGATTCCGACGCTGAACGAGGCGTCGCACATCGTGGCCAACCTGCGCGCGTTGCGCACGGTGCGAGCCCAGGGCGTGGAAGTGATCGTGGCCGATGGCGGCAGCACCGATCGCACCGACATGCTGGCACGTCCGTGGGCGGATGCCGTGCTCACCTGCCCGCGCGGGCGCGCGAAGCAGATGAACCTCGGTGCCGCACGCGCACGCGGCGCAACCTTGTTGTTTCTGCATGCCGATACCTTGCTGCCTGCCGACGCAATGCAGGCGATCGACTCTGCGTTGGCCGACGCGCAAGTGCAGTGGGGGCGTTTCGACGTGCAGATCGAAGGCAAGGCGCGCTTGCTCAAGGTGATCGCCGAAGCCATGAACATGCGCTCGCGCGCCACCGGCATCGCCACCGGCGACCAGGCCCTCTTCGTTCGCCGCGAGGCCTTCGAGCGCATCGGCGGCTTCCCCGACCAGCCGCTGATGGAGGACATCGAAATCAGCAAGCGCCTGCGCAAACTGGCCAAGCCTGCCTGCCTGCGCCAACGCGTCGTCACATCCGGCCGCCGTTGGGACCGCCGCGGCGTGTGGCGCACGATGGTGTTGATG
>DATKJN010000182.1:0-4200 GCA_035543655.1 Burkholderiaceae bacterium
ATCGCCGCACTCGCGGCGGTGCGCACCGCACGGGGCGGCCGCCTCGGCTTCAACCTGACCTGGCTGCTCGAGATGGGCGAGGAAACCGGCTCGCCGGGCCTGGCCGAGTTCTGCCGCGCCCATCGCAACGAGCTCGCCGCCGACGTGCTGATCGCCAGCGACGGCCCGCGGCTGCGCATCGACCGCCCCACCGTCTACCTCGGCACCCGCGGCGTCGCCAACTTCGACCTCACGCTGAAGCTGCGCGAGGGCGGCCACCACTCGGGCAACTGGGGCGGCCTGCTGCGCAACCCCGGCGTCGTGCTGTCGCATGCGATCGCGAGCCTGGTCGACGCGCGTGGTTGCATCACCATCGAGGCGCTGCGCCCGCCGCAGATTCCTGCGCCGGTGAAGCGCGCGCTGGCCGACATCGAGGTCGGCGGCGGCGCCGACGACCCCGAGATCGATCGTGAATGGGGCGAGCCCGGCCTCACGCCGGCTGAGCGGGTGTTCGGCTGGAACACCGTCGAGGTGCTGGCGATCGGCGTGGGCAACGCCCAGCATCCGGTGAACGCCATCCCGCACGAGGCGCGCGCGACGCTGCAACTGCGCTTCGTGGTTGGCACCGATGCCACACGCCTGCGCGAGCACGTGCTCGCGCACTTGCAGCAGCGCGGCTTTCATGACATCGCGGTCAGCGAGCCGTTGGTGATGGCCGCGACGCGGCTGGATCCCGACAACGACTGGGTCCGTCTCGCACTGCGCTCGATCGAGCAGACCACCGGTTGCAAGCCGGCGCTGCTGCCCAACCTCGGCGGCTCGCTGCCGAACGAGGTGTTCGCCGACATCCTCGGCTTGCCCACGGTGTGGGTGCCACATTCGTATCCGGCGTGTTCGCAGCACGCGCCCAACGAGCACGTGCTCGCGCCGCTGATGCGCGAAGGCTTGTTGATGATGGCCGGCGTGTTCTACGACCTCGGCGAACAGGCCGCCACGCTGCCGCGCCGCGCGCGCAAGGAGACCGACGCATGAATGCTTCCGCCGTGGCCACCGATCTGGCCGACTGCACCGCCGCGGAACTGCTCGCGCTCTATCGTTCCAGGCAGGCCTCGCCGGTTGAAGCGACCAACGCCGTGCTCGGTCGCATCGAACGCGTCAACCCGAAGTTGCTAGCGTTCTGCCACCTCGCGCCCTCCGACGCGATCGCCTCGGCGCGCGCCAGCGAAGCGCGTTGGCAGCGCGGCGAGCCGATCGGTGCGCTCGACGGCGTGCCGGCGTCGATCAAGGACCTGATCCTCACCAAGGGCTGGCCCACGCTGCGCGGCAGTCGCACCGTCGAGGCCAACCAGCCCTGGGACGTCGACGCGCCGGCCAGCGCGCGCCTGCGCGAAGCGGGCGCCGTGCTGCTCGGCAAGACCAGCACGCCGGAGTTCGGCTGCAAGGGCGAGACCAATTCGCCGCGCACCGGCATCACGCGCAACCCCTGGGATCCGAGCAAGACGCCAGGCGGCTCGTCGGGCGGCACCGCGGCCGCGGTGGCGGCAGGCCTGGGGCCGCTGTCGGTCGGCACCGATGGCGCAGGCAGCGTGCGCATTCCCGCGGCGTTTTGCGGCAACTTCGGATTGAAGCCAAGCTTCGGCCGCGTGCCGGCATACCCGTTGTCGCCGTTCGGCACCGTGGCGCACCTCGGGCCGCACACGATGAGCGTGCGCGACGCCGCGCTGATGCTGACCGAACTGGCGCGCCCCGATGCGCGCGACTGGACCTCGCTGCCCTACGACGCACGCGACTACACCGTCGGCCTCGACGACGGCATCCGCGGCCTGCGCATCGCATGGTCGCCAGCGCTCGGCTACGCGCGCAACGTGCATCCCGAGGTGGCCGCCGCCTGTGCCAAAGCGGTCGACACGCTGCGCGAGCTCGGCGCGCACGTCGAAGCCGTCGACCCGGGTTTCGAAGACCCGCTGGAGATCACCTGCGGCTTGTGGTTCGTCGGCGCATGGACCTTGTGGAACACGCTCACGCCCGAGCAGCAGAAGGTCGCCGACCCCGACTTCGTCGCCGAGGCCGAACTCGGCGCCAAGGTGAGCGCCCTCGAAGTGCAGCGCTTGAACCTGCGGCGCGGAACGCTCGGCTCGCTGATGCGCCAGTTCATGGAGCGCTTCGACCTGCTGGTCACGCCGACCGTCGCGGTGCCCGCGTTCGACGCCAGGCCGGCCGGCCATTCGCCGTTCGATCCGGCCACCATGCTCGGCTGGACGCCGTTCTCCTACCCGTTCAACCTGACGCAGCAGCCGGCCTGCACGATCCCGTGCGGCCTCACGTCGGCCGGCCTGCCGATCGGGCTGCAGTTCGTTGGCCCGATGTTCGGCGACGCGCTGGTGCTGCGCGCCGCCCGCGCTTACGAATCGGTGCGGCCGATCCCGCGGCCCGATTGGCGCAAGCTGGCGTAGCGCGGCGCCGATGGACGGCGACGACCTCACAGGCCTCGACGCGCACGCGCTGTCGCGTGCGATCCATGCGCGCGAGGTGTCGTGTGTCGAGGTGATGCGCGCCTACTTGCAGCGCATCCACCGCATCAATCCGCACTTCAACGCCATCGTCAGCCTCGCGCCTGACGAGGTGCTGCTGAAGCAGTCCTCCGAGTGCGACGCCGAACTCGCGCGGAGTGCGAGCCGCGGTTTCCTGCACGGCATGCCGCAGGCGATCAAGGACGCCGCCAGTGCGGTGGGGTTTCCCACCACGGTGGGCAGCCCGCTGCTGAAAAATGCGACGGCGCGCGTCGACAGCGTGATGGTCGAACGCATGAAGGCCGCCGGCTGCATCGTGATCGGCAAGACCAACATGCCGGAGTTCGGGCTCGGCTCGCACACCTACAACAACCTGTTTGGCACCACCGGCAACGCATGGGATCCGAGCGTCAGCGCCGGCGGTTCGAGCGGCGGTGCCGCGGTGGCACTGGCGCAGCGGCTGCTGCCGGTGGCCGATGGCTCGGACTTCATGGGCAGCCTGCGCAACCCGGCGGCATGGAATCACGTCTTCGGCCTGCGACCGAGCCAAGGCCGCGTGCCGTACTGGCCCACCGCCGATGCTTGGGTCGCCCAACTGGGTACCGAAGGCCCGATGGCGCGCACGGTGCGCGACCTCGCCAAGCTGCTGTCGATCCAGGCCGGGCACGATCTGCGCGCGCCGCTGTCGATCGCGCAGGGGCCGCAGGATTTCGTGCCCGCCGCCGATGCATCGGTGCGCGGCGCCCGCATCGCGTGGCTCGGCGACCTGGGCGGCCATCTGCCCTTGGAGCCCGGCATCGCGGACGTGTGCCAACGCGCGTTGCAGACGATGGAGCGCGCCGGCGCGGTGGTCGAGCCGCTGTCGTCGCTCGGGGTCGACCTCGACCGTGTGTGGCAGGCCTGGCTGCTGTGGCGACGCATGCTGGTGGCGCCGCGTGTCGCGGCGGTGCTCGCGCTGCCCGGCGCCACGCGCGAGCAGATCAAGGACGACGCGCTGTGGGAGTACGACCAGGCGCAGGCGCTCGCGGCGACCGAGTTCTCGCGCGCCAGCGAGACACGCACTCGCTTTCATGCGCAGATGTCATCGTTGTTGCAGCGCTTCGATGCGCTGGCCCTGCCGGTGGCGCAGGTGTGGCCGTTCGACCTGCGCGACCGGTGGCCGCGCGCGATCGCCGGGCGCGCGATGGACACCTACCACCGCTGGATGGAGGTGACGCTGTACGCCACGTTTGCCGGACTGCCTGCGATCAGCGTGCCTGCGGGCTTCGATGCACTAGACCGCTTACCGACTGGGCTGCAATTAATCGGCCGACCGCAAGGCGACGGCTCACTGCTGCAGTTGGCAGCGGGTTACGAATCGCTGATCGAGCACGATCTGCGGCGTAGGCCGCCGACGCCCTGACGGGAGGCGCCGGCGGCTACCCAAGCAGCGTAAACTGCGCGGCTGTTCTTTGGTTCAGGGCGCCCAGGTGTAGACCGGGATCTGCGTGATCGCCGAGCCGAGTTGCAGCACGATGTGCCGGTTTGACGTCATCTCGATCGTCGCCGGGTCGCCAGTGAACTCAGAGACCGTGTTGTTGTCGACGGTGTACACCTTCGTCAGCGGTACACCCAGACCGGCGACGTCGCTTGTCGTCAGGGGCATGCCCCAGATCGCAAAGAACTGTCCCAGCGTGTAGGTCGCTGCTACAGCTCCCTCAGTGTGAACGCG
>DATKJN010000183.1:0-5295 GCA_035543655.1 Burkholderiaceae bacterium
CGGCCGTTGTCGCGATGGCGCTGGATCTTCTCCGGCCCGCCCATGCGGCGCGCGAACTCGGTGCGCCGCTTCAGTTCGTTCAGTTCGTCGTCGCGCGACACGGTGCCTTCGGTCTCGGATGTCTGCACCGCAGAACACGGCGCCCGTCGTTGCATTCGAGTATCACGACGCGTGCGATTCAGCGTCAAGCGCAGCAACCCTGCACGCGCCGAGACTGGAACATGCGCGACATCCCGCCGCGGGTTCCCGATTGACAGCCGCATTGTGCGCATGCTCACATGGGTGTCCGCCACATCTCGGGTTCTGCGCAAGCAGAGCCTCATGCCCTCCGCGATGCCCCAATCCGCGAGCGCGCCGCCCGATCCGTTGCCGATGCTGATCGGCGATGCGTGGCACGCCTCGAACGCGACGCTCGATTCGATCAACCCGGCCAACGGTGTGCTGAACCACCGCGTCGCTGCCGCGACGGCCGCCGAGGTCGATCGCGCCGTGTTGGCCGCCACGGCGGCGGCCGCGGCGCCGGCATGGCGCGACCTGTTGCCGCACCGACGCGCGGCGTTGCTGCACGCCATCGGCGCCGCGATCGATGCGCGCGCAGAGTCGTTCGCGCGGCTGCAGATGCTCGACAACGGCAAGGTGTGGAGCGAGTGCGTCGCGCAGGCCAAGAGCGCGGCCGCGACGTTTCGCTACTACGCGGCGGTGTGCGAAACCATCGGCTCGGAGCTCACGCCGCCGCGCGGCGACTACCTGTCGATGAGCGTGCACGAGCCCTATGGCGTGGTGGCGGCGATCACGCCGTGGAACTCGCCGCTGACGATGGAGGCGCAGAAGGTCGCGCCGGCGCTCGCGGCCGGCAACGCGGTGATCCTGAAGCCTTCGGAGTTCACGCCGTCGGCGGCGCTGGAGCTCGGCCGCGTCGCGCTCGCGGCCGGCTTGCCCCCGGGACTGCTCAACGTGCTGCCGGGCACCGGCGCCGCGGCCGGCACCGCGTTGGTGGCGCACCCCGGCGTGACGATGGTGTCGTTCACCGGCGGCACCGCGAGCGGGCGGCGCATCGCCGAAGCCGCGGCGAAGAAGCTGATGCCGGTGTCGCTCGAACTCGGCGGCAAGTCGCCGCACATCGTGTTTGCCGATGCCAATCTCGACGCCGCGGTGCCGGCGGTCGCTGCGGGCATCTTCGAAGGCAGCGGCCAGTCGTGCGTGGCCGGGTCGCGCTTGTTCGTGCAGCGCAGCGTGTTGGCGAAAGTGCTCGCCGCGCTGCGCGAGATCGCGCGCACCTTGCGCGTCGATCTGCCGGATGCGCCGGGGGCGCAGATGGGACCGATGGCCTCGTTCGTGCACCGCGAGCGGGTGGCCGCGATGGTCGATGCGGCACGCCGCGAAGGCGCCGACATCGTCTGCGGCGGCACGCCACCGGCGGCCGCGGCGCTGCGCGACGGCGCGTTCTACCTGCCCACGCTGGTCGCCGGCATCGACAACCGCGCCACCATCGCGCAGCAGGAGATCTTCGGTCCGGTGCTGTGCATGCTGCCGTTCGACGACGAAGACGATCTGATCGCGCAGGCCAACGACTCGGCCTACGGCCTGGCGGCCGGCGTGTGGAGCGGCGACGTCAAACGCGCCTGGCGGGTGGCGGGGCGCCTGCAGGCCGGCACGGTGTGGATCAACACCTACAAGCAGCTGTCGATCGCCACGCCGTTCGGCGGCTACAAGATGAGCGGCCTCGGCCGCGAAAAAGGCATCGGCGGCTTGAGGCTGTACCAGCAGACCAAGGGCATCTACCTCGGACTCGACGCATGAGCGATGCAAGCATGGACACCGGCCCCCTCGCCTTCGTCGGCCTGGGCGTGATGGGCGAGCCGATGTGTCGCAACCTGGCGCACAAGTGCGGCCGGACGGTGCGAGCCTTCGACACGCAGGCCGAACCGTTGCAGCGTCTGTCGCGCCACGGCGTGGTCGCTTGCGACTCGCTGGCCGGCGCGGTCGGTGGCGCCGAGGTGGTGTTCCTGTCGCTGCCGTCGGGCGAGGTGGTGCACGAGCTGGTGCACGCCGCCGCTGGATTGCTGGCGCACACGCACGCCGGACAGATCGTGGTCGACCTCGGCACGTCGCCGGTCGAGACCACGCGCCGGCTCGCCAATGACTTCGCGGCGCGCGGCGCGACCTGGGTCGATGCGCCCGTGGCGCGCACGCGGGCGGCGGCCGAAGCCGGTCAGCTGTCGGTGATGGTCGGTGCCGCGCCGGCGGTGTTCGAGCGCGTGCGGCCGCTGATCGCCAGCTTCGGCAGCGACATCACGCGCTGCGGCCCGGTGGGTTGCGGCCAGGTGGTCAAGATCCTGAACAACATGGTGCTGTTCGAGACCGTGGTCGCGCTGGCCGAGGCCAAGGCGATCGGCGAACGCGCCGGTGTCGACGCCGCGCTGCTGTTCGACACCTTGAGCAAGGGCTCGGCCGACAGCTTCGCGCTGCGCAACCACGGCATGAAGGCGATGCTGCCCGGCGACTTTCCCGAGCGCGCGTTCTCGGTGCGCTATGCGCGCAAAGACCTGCTGTACGCGCTGCAGCTCGCCGAGCAGACCGGCATCGACGCGCGCGGCGCGTTGCTGGTCGACCAGTGGTACCAGGCCGCGATCGCCGCCGGCCTCGGCGAGCGCTACCACCCGGTGATCGGCACGCTGGTCGCCGGCCCCAAGGCCGGCACCGGCTTCGACCGCTGATGCTCGACAAGACCGTCGCCACGCTGGCCGCTGCGGTGAAAGACATCCGCGACGGCGCCACGCTGCTGGTGAGCGGCTTCGGCTCGTCGGGCGTGCCCACCGAGCTGCTGCTGGCGCTGCTCGACCAGGGCGCGCGCGAACTCACGGTGGTGAACAACAACGGCGGCAACGGACCGGTGGGCTTGTCGCAGCTCTTTCTCGCCGGCCGCGTGCGCAAGTTGATCTGCTCATTCGCGCGTTCGTCGAACCCGGCGCAACCGAGCGCCGCCGCGTTCGCCGAGGTCTACCGCGCCGGCCGGATCCAGCTGGAGTGCGTGCCGCAAGGCATCATGGTCGAGCGCATGCGCGCGGCGGCGGCCGGGCTGGGGCCGTTCTTCTCGCCGGTGACCTACGGCACGCGACTGGCCGAGGGCAAGGAATCGCGCGTGATCGACGGCAAGGGCTACGTGCTCGAGCAACCGCTGCCGGGCGACTATGCCTTCGTCAAGGCGCAGCACGCCGACCGCTGGGGCAACCTGATGTACCGCTACGCCGGCCGCAACTTCGGTCCGGTGATGTGCATGGCGGCCAAGACCGCGATCGTGCAGGTGGACCGCATCGTGCCGCTCGGCGCCCTGCCGCCCGAGCAGGTGATGACGCCGGGCGTGTTCGTGCAGCGCGTGGTGCAGGTCGCGCGCGAGGAGGGATCGTGAGCGCATCCACCCCCGGCTACCGGCCGCTCGATCGCGACCAGCTGGCACGCCGCATCGCACACGACCTGCCCGACGGCGCGGTCGTGAACCTCGGCATCGGCATGCCCACGCGCATCGCGCGCTGCCTGCCGAGCGATCGCGAAGTGATCCTGCACAGCGAGAACGGCATCCTCGGCATGGCCGCGGGCGGCGACCAGCTGGTCGACCTCGACCTGATCAACGCCAGCAAGGAGCAGGTGCGCCTGCTGCCCGGCGCGTCGATCTGCGACCACGTCACGTCGTTCACGATGATGCGCGGCGGCCACATCGACCTCACCGTGCTCGGCGCCTACCAGGTGTCGGCCGACGGCGACCTCGCCAACTGGGACACCGGCACGCCCGACGCGATCCCCGCGGTGGGCGGCGCGATGGACCTGGCGGTGGGCGCAAGGAGCGTGTGGGTGATGATGGAACACGTGGCCCGGCGCGGCGGCGTGCCCAAGATCGTCGAGCGCTGCACGCTGCCGCTGACCGGCGTGCGCGTGGTGCACCGCATCTACAGCGACCTGGCGCGCATCGACGTCACGCCGCAAGGCCTGCTGGTGCGCGCGATGGTCGACGGCCTCGACGCCGACACGCTGCAATCGCTCACCGCGGCGCCGCTGCGCTTTGCCGGATCGCTCGACGTGATCCGCGCCTGAGCCGCGCGCCGCGTCAGCGTTCGCTGCGCAGCAGCACCACGCCGACTCCCAGCGCCACCATCGTCGTGCCCGACACGCGCTGCAGCCAGCTGCGGATGCGGCCCCGCGTGCGCCAGCGCGCCAGCGCAGCCGACGCGCCGAGCACCACCGCGACGTCGACAGCCGTGTTGAGCGCGACGCAGATCAGGCCGAGCGCGACGAACTGCCACACCAGCGGCAGCGCCGGGTCGACAAACTGCGGCAGGAAGGCGAGAAAGAAGATCGCGGTCTTCACGTTGAGCGCCTCGACCAGCACGCCTTCGACGAACGCACGCCGCGCGCCGCGCGAGTGGATGCGCATCTCCTCCACGCGCTCGGGCTCGGCGAACAGCGTGCGCATCCCGAGGTAGATCAGGTACAGGGCGCCGACGTAGCGCACGATCGTGAATGCACCGGCCGACTGCATCAGCAGCGCCGACAAGCCGGCAGCGGCCGCGACCACGTGCACCAGCCCGCCGAGCGCGGTGCCGGCCGTCGACGCCAGGCCATCGCCACGGCCCCCGCTCACCGTGCGCGCCAGCACGTAGGCGATGCCGGGGCCGGGCGTGATCGCCAGCGCGATCGCCGCCAGCAGGAAAAGGCCGAACAACGGCGACGTGACGAGCTCCATGCTGACGATTGTGGAGCCCCTTCGCTAGACCGAGACCTGCTTGTAGAAATAGGTGGTCGCGCAAGGCTCGCCGGTGGGCAACAGCGCATAACCCGGGATGCGGCCGCATTCGACCCAGCCGGCGCGCGCGTACAGGCGCTCGGCGGCGTCGGACGCGGTGTCGAGCACCAGCAGGGTCTTGCCGGCCTGCCGCGCGGCGGATTCGGCGGCGCGCATCAGCGCCTCGCCCAGGCCCTGGCGGCGCACACGGCGGTGCACCAGCATCTTGGCCACATCGCCGCGGTGCGGCTGGTTCTCGGGTTGCGCCACGATCACCTGCACCGTGCCGCTCAGGCGGCCTTCGCCATCGCGCGCCACCAGCACGATGCGTTCGCCGCGTGCCATCGAATCCAGCACGCCGCGCCAGAAGGCTTGGGCCTTGTCGCGCGACAGCGGCGACATGAAGCTGACCGACGCGCCGCCTTCGACACAGTCGAGCAGGATGTCGGTCAGCGCAGGCAACACGTCGGCCGTGTCGTGCGGCTCCACGCGCTCGACCTGCGGCACATGGGTTTTCA
>DATKJN010000184.1:0-4830 GCA_035543655.1 Burkholderiaceae bacterium
ACGCTGCCGAGATCGGACAGGCGCACCGAGCGCCCATCGCGCAGCGCGATCTGGGTGTCGCGCAGCGCCTGCAGCGTCTGCGCGCTGCCGATGGTGCGGATGCTTTGCTCGGCCGCGCCCATCGTCGCCTTGCCGCCCGGCAGGTTGATGTTGATGTTCTTGAGCTGCTTGCTCAACTCCGCGGCGGTCAGGCCGTAGGCATTGAGCCGGTCGGGCGACAGCGCGAACACGATCTCGCGGTCCACGCCGCCCACGCGCTTGACCTGGCCGACGCCGGGCACGGTGAGCAGCGACTTGGTGATCTCGTTGTCGACGAACCAGGAGAGCTCGCTCGCGCTCTTGTTCGCCGCCTTCACCGTGTAGGTGAGCATCGGGCCGCCCGAGGTGGTCATGCGGGTGATCACCGGCTCGTTGATCGAGCCCGGCAGCTCGCCGCGCACGCGCGTGACGGCGTCGCGCACGTCGTTGACCGCACGATCCAGGTCCTTGCCGAAGTGGAACTCCACGCTGGTGGCGCTGGTGCCATCGGAGATGGTGCTCATCGTGTGCGCCACGTCGCCGACGGTGGCGACCGCGTTCTCGACGATGCGCGTGACCTGCGTCTCGAGCTCGGCCGGCGCGGCGCCGGGGTCGGTGATCGTCACCGTGACCACCGGGATGTCGACGTCGGGGAACTGGTTGATGCCGAGCTTCTTGAAGCCGATCAAGCCCGCGAACGTGAGCAGGACGAAGGTGATGATCGCCGGGATCGGCTTCTTGATCGACCAGGCGCTGAAACCTTGAGTGGCCATGATCAGGCTCCCTTCTGTGCGTTCACGCCGTCGCTGGCGGCTTGCACCGGCGCGATGCGCACCGTCTCGCCGTCCTTGACGAAGCCGGCGCCGGTGCCGACCACCGAATCACCGGCGGCGAGGCCCGAGATCACTTCGACCATGCCGCGCAGCCGCGCGCCGGTCTCGATGCGTTTCATGCGCGCCACCGAATCGGCGCCGACCACGAACACGTACGGATAACCGTCGCGCGTGATCACCGCGGCTTCGGGCAGTGCGATGCCCTTGGCCTGCGCCACCACGATCTCGCCCTTGGCATGGGTGCCGGCCTTGATCTGGCTGTTCTTGGGCAGCGCCACGTAGACCAGGCCGTTGCGCGTGCCGGCGTCGAG
The DNA here is from genome assembly GCA_035543655.1 of Burkholderiaceae bacterium. Lineage (GTDB taxonomy): Bacteria > Pseudomonadota > Gammaproteobacteria > Burkholderiales > Burkholderiaceae_C > JAEUPI01. The sequence continues at coordinate 1,163 of DATKJN010000184.1, forward strand.
CGTGGGCGCGATCAAGCGCACGGTGGCATCGACCGGCTCGCTGCCGTCGAGTCGCACCTTGGCGCTCGCGCCGGCTTGCACCTGCGCCATCGCATGGGCCGGCAACTCGGCCAGCCACTCGAGCTGACCGTCCTTGATCAGTCGAAACAGCTCGTTGCCGGGCTGCATCACCGCACCGACGGTGGCGGTCTTCTTCGACACCACGCCGGCGCTCGGCGCGAACACGCGCGTCTGCGCGATGCGCACCTCGAGCTCGCGGCGCTGGGCTTGTGCGAGCTCGAGCTTGGCTTGCGCGGCCAGCGCGTTGTGACGCCGCGTCTGCAGCTGTTCGGCGCTGTACACGCCGGAGTCCTTCACGCGCTCGGCGCGATCGAGGTTGTCGACCGCTTGCGCGAGTTCGGCATTCGCCTGCCGGATGCCTGCATCGCGTTGTGCCAGCTCGGCGCGCAGCAGGCTGTCGTCACCGCGCGCCAGCAGCTGGCCGCGCTGCACCACGGCACCCACTTCGACCAGCACGTCGACCAGGCGCACGCCGGTGGCGTCGGACCCGATCACCAGCTCGTCGCGCGCCGCGACCGTGCCGGTGGCCGGGATGCCACGGGCGAACGGCGTGCTCACCGGGGCGATCAGGCTCACCGTGACGCCGGCATTCTTGGCCGCGGCTTTCTCGGGCGACAGCGTCTGGGCGGCATCGGCGCGGCTCCGCGCCGAGTCCTGCGCGCTCGACACCAGCGTGGCGGCGCCGGCCACCGCCAGGCCGACGGCGGCGGCGATCACGCGCCGGCCGACGGTGGAATGGATGGCCTGCGCGACGAAGCGCTTGGTGTAGGGAATGGGTTGCATGTTGTCTCCTGGTGGGGATCGGGGTGGGTCGGGCTCACGACTTGTGGTCGCTGCCCGAATTCGAGGCTTGAGATGGCGTAGGGGTGGCGCCGCCAACGGACACTTGATTCGGTGGCGAGTAGCCGCCGCTGGACGCTTGAGTCGGCGGCGAGTAACCGCCGCCGAGGGCCTTGTAGATCGCGACCTGCGCCGTCAGGCGGTCGCGGTGGGCGTCCACGCGCTGCAGCCGCGCCTGGTACAGGTTGCGCTCGGCATCCAGCACGTCGAGGTAGCTGATCGCGCCGACGCCGAAGCCGGTGCGCGCGATCTCGTGGGCGCGCGCCAGCGAGGCGACGCGCGCGCCTTCGGCGTGGTAGGCCTGCTGCGTGTGGTCGAGCACCTCGTAGGCCTCGCGCAGATCGAAGTACGCGCCGCTCACCGTCTTGCGGTAGCCGGCGTGTGCCTGCTGCTTGCGCGCCTCTTCGGCGTGGATCTGCGATTGGATGCGCCCGCCGTCGAAGATCGGTTGCGTGACGCTGGCCGCGATGCTCCAGACGAAGGCCGGGCCGCTGAACAAGTCCGACAACGAGCGCGCGTCGGAACCCACCACGCCGCTGAACGCCAGCCGTGGGTAGGCGCCGGCGCGTGCCGACGCGAGGTCGGCGTTCGATGCCGCCAGCGTCGCCTCGGCCTGCCGGATGTCGGGGCGGCGCTGCAGCAGGCGCTCCACGCCCTGCTGCGGCAGCAGCGCCGGCGCCAGCAGGCTCTCGTCGAGCGTGGCGCGGCCGATCGTGCGTGCGGTCTCCGGTGTCTGGCCGGCGAGCAGAGCGAGCGCGCGCTCCAGGCTCACGCGCTGGCGGTTCAGTTGCGCCAGCGTGGCTTCGGCGCTCGTCACCTCGGCCTCGGCGCGGCGCAGGTCGAACTCGTTGCCGGCGCCGGCGCCGATCTCGCGCTGGCGCAGCTGCAGCGTGGTGGTGCGGCTGTCGCGCACCGCCAGGCTGATGTGAATCTGGCGGTCCACCGCCACCAGCGCGAAGTACGTTTCGGCGACCAGCGACGTCAGGCTCCACTCGGTGGCGGCCAGCGCCCAGTCGCTGGCCAGCGCACGGGCGCGGGCGGCCTGCGTGGCCGACGACAACGCGCCCCACAGGTCGGCCTCGTAGCCCATCTGCAGCGATGCGCCGTAGCCGGTGGCGTAGCGGCTGGCACCGCGCGGCACCGGCGTGGCGTCGGCGGTCGACTGGCGCACGCGTTGCGCATCGGCGCCGAGATCCACCGTCGGCAGCTGGCGCGAACGGGCGCCGTCGACCGCGGCATGCGCTTCGCGCACGCGGCCGAGCGCGATCTCGACGTCGGTGTTGTATTGCAGCGCGCTGTCGATCAGCGCGTTGAGATGGCCGTCGCCGAACACCAGCCACCAGCGGTCGATCGACAGGTCGCCGCGCGCCTGTGCGCTGGCACTGGGCGTTAGCGCCGGCAGCGCAGCGTTGCGGGCGGTGTCCTCCGAGACGGCAGTGCCGGCGCAGCCGGCCAGCACGACGAGGGCGGCCAGGACGACCGAGCGAAGCGGGAGCCGAACGTTTGCCATGAGGATTGTCTCGGTGCGTTGTTGTGCGACCTCGGCATGATTGGTATCAAGCGTGACCAATCCGTTGCGTCCGGACAGGCGAGAGATTTCAGCTGCAATCGCAGGGGAACTTCGGGCGGCAGCCGCGCGCGGGCGGGTGGCGGTGCATCATTCGGTCCCTTTGGCGGCGCCCCGGTGGGCGCTGCATCGAACCGAGACGAGGCTCCGCCCATGTCCACTCCCATGCCCCAGCGCGGCCTGCAGCTGCGTTCGCTGATCCAGGCCAACGGCGAGCTCGAACTCGCGCTGCACACGGTGGAGGTGGCGCCGCCCGAGCCCACCGAAGTGGTGGTGCGCGTGGAGGCGGCGCCCATCAACCCGTCGGACATCGGCTTGCTGTTCGGGGCGGCCGACCTCGAGACGCTGGCCACGTCGGGCAGCGGCGCGTCGGCCAAGGCGACTGCCCGCGTGCCCGAGCGGGCGCTGCGCGCCATGGCCGGGCGCGCCGGCCAGTCATTGCCGGTGGGCAACGAGGGCGCCGGCGTGGTGGTGGCGGCCGGCTCGTCGGCCGCCGCGCAGGCACTGCTCGGCAAGACGGTGGCGCTGCTCGGCGGCGCGATGTACGCGCAGTACCGCACCATCAAGGAAGACCAGTGCCTGGTGCTGCCGCCGGGGACCAAGCCGGCCGAAGGCGCGTCGTGCTTCGTCAACCCGCTGACCGCGCTCGGCATGGTCGAGACCATGCGCCGCGAGGGCCACAAGGCGCTGGTGCACACCGCCGCCGCATCCAACCTCGGGCAGATGCTGAACCGCATCTGCATCGCCGACGGCGTGCCGCTGGTCAACATCGTGCGCAAGCCCGAGCAGGCGCAGCTGTTGCGCGACGCCGGCGCGAAGCACGTGGTGGACAGCGCCGCGCCCAGCTTCATGAGCGACCTCACGCAGGCGCTTGTGGCCACCGGCGCGACGATCGCGTTCGACGCCACCGGCGGCGGCAAGCTGGCCGGTCAGATCCTCACGGCGATGGAGGCGGCGCTGCTGAGCCAGGCCAAGGAGTACAGCCGCTACGGCTCCACCACGCACAAGCAGGTGTACCTGTACGGCAGCCTCGACACCGGCCCGACCGAATTCAACCGGGCCTTCGGCATGGCATGGGGCATTGGCGGCTGGTTGCTGACGCCGTTCCTGCAACGCATCGGGCCGCATGCGGCGCAAGCGCTCAAGCAACGCGTGGCCAACGAACTGAAGACCACCTTCGCCAGCCACTACAGCCGCGAGA
>DATKJN010000185.1:0-4979 GCA_035543655.1 Burkholderiaceae bacterium
CCCCAGCGCGCCACCGTGTCATGGCCGCGCACGCCGAGTTGGAGGCGCCGGGCCGCTTCGCTCAACACCGCGTCGCCAGCCGCGTGACCGCAGCGGTCGTTGACGGCCTTGAAGCCGTCCAGGTCCACCAGCGCCAGCGCCACCACGTGGCCCGCCGCGGTCGCTCGGGTCAGCGCCGATTCGAGTCGCTGCGCGAGCAAAGTGCGGTTGGGCAGTCCCGTGAGACCGTCGTGCAGCGCGGCATGACGCGTCAACTCCTCGCTGCGCTTGAGCGCCGTGATGTCGGCCATCATCCACAAGGTCTCGGCCGACGACAGCGCCGTGCCGCTCAAGTCGACCCAGATCGACTCGCCGTCCTTGCGACGCATCTGCACCTGGGTGCGGAACTGCTTGCCGTCGGCCAGGGCACCGAGCGCGGAGGCCACCGAGGCGTACGACGCATCGTCGGCGTGCAGCAAGCGGGCCGACTGGCCGAGCAACTCCTTGGCTTCATAGCCGAAGATGCGTTCCATCGCGCGGTTGACCCAGACCGCCTTGCGGTCCCGACCCCGCACGATGGCGACCAGGTCGTTGTCGAGCATGGCGCCTTGCGCACGCGCCAGCTCGTCGAGCTCGCGCCGCACCGCCAGTTCGGCGCGGCGCGAGCGCAGCAGCAGCACCGACGATCCCCCCAGGACGGTCAGGATCAACAACGCCAGGGTGACCAGCGCCACCGCATGGCGCCACCATGGGGCGTACAACTCGGCTGTCGCAAAGCCCGCCAGCACCATCAACGGATACGGACCCACTCGCTGGTACGCGTTGACCCGCTCGACACCGTCGAGAGCGGTCCTCGACGTGAAGAAGCCCACTTGCGGCGCCGCCTTCAAGGCCTGCGCGAGCTGCGCCGAGACCTGGGCCGAACCGATGTTCGTCGTGGCCGGCTGGCCCCCCGCCACGCGGGCCACCATCTGCAGCGATGCATGGCGCAGCGTCACCGCGCCGTGCTGGCCGACATCGGATCGGCCCAGCAGGGCCTCGAATCTCTCCTTGGGCAACAGCGCGTAGACCACGCCGACGAAGTTGCCGTCCGCGTCGGTCAGTGCCCGGGCAAGCGCCACGCCCCAGCGCTTGTCGATGCGCGACTGCAGCGGCTCGCTGAGCACGGCCGCGTCGCCCTTCTGGTCGCGCGCCTGGGTGAAGTACGGCCGATCGGCAACCCCGACCGAGCTCGTGGGATCGACGCCGTGGCCGAAGCGCACGATGCCCTCGGCGTCCGCGATGCGCAGACCGGCGGCCCACGGAACCAGCGACTTCTGCTCGTCAAGGATGCGACTCACCGTTACGCGATCCAGGCGGCTCAGCCCACCGGCGGTTGCCAGGTTGGTCCGCACGCTCAGCAAGGCGTTGTCCACGACTCTCAGCTCGGCGAGCACGGCCAGGCTCAAGGTCGACGCGATGTTCTCGGTGGCCGTGCGGGCCTGCTCGCCGAAGGCCTGGTGGCTGGTGCGCAGCGCCAGTGTGACCGCCACCGTGAGTAAAAAGGCGACGGCGAGGTTCGCCAGCAGCAAGGCACGAGCAAAACGATGGAGGGTGCGCGGTGATGGCGAGCGCGACACCGACGAGGCATAGGGCATGGCGTGAAACAAGCTTGCTCAAGGCACATTATTTGATATGGATCGTGCGGCGCCTGCCTTTGTGCCGATTCGGCGGCGCCATCCCGGTGTCGCCGTGATCAACTTCCAACGCGGAAGGCGCCGCCGTTGTGCCGGCAACACGCTTTGCGCCGTGCCATCATGCCCCATGCTGAAGACGTTGAAGGACCTGCTCGACAACCTGAAACCGCCGCCACAAGGCAGCGATGCGAAGGCCAGCGAACACGCGCTGCAACTGGCCACCGCGGTGATGCTGGTGGAGGTGATGCGCGCCGACGCCACCTTCCACGCCGGCGAACGCGAGGCCGTGCACTCGGCGCTGCGCGACAAGTTCGCGCTGAGCGCCGACGAGGCGGCGCGTCTGGCCGAGCTGGCCGAAGGCACCGCCCACCAATCGACCGATCTATATGCCTTCACGTCGCGCATCGATGAGCGCTTCGACATGGCGCAGAAGATCCAGATGATCGAAACCATGTGGCGCATCGCCTACGTCGACGGCCACCTCAGCGATCACGAGCGCCACGTGATGTGGCGCATCGCCGACCTGCTGCACGTGCCGCAGGGCGCCTATGTGCACGCCCGCATGCGGGCGCGCGACGCGGCAGGCAAACCGTAGCCGCCCCGCATTGCAACCGCCGTCAATCGGCGGCCGCAACGAGCGACAATGGCCGCCGACGATTCTTCGGCGACGACGCGCCGAGGCAAACAGAAAGAGAAAGGCGATCGTGGTGACTGCTGCCGACACGGACCGCTCCGATCCACCACTCGAACCGCCCGAACCGACGGTGGCCGCGCCCGTGATGCTGCGCGACCTGCCGCGCACCGTGCTGGTGGTGCTGCTGCTGTTGGTGCTGATCCTCGCATCGTTCTACATCCTGCGCCCGTTCCTGCTGTCGGCGATCTGGGCCATGATGATCGTCATCGCCACCTGGCCGCTGATGCTCAAGCTGCAGCACCGGGTGCGGCGCCGCTGGGTCGCGGTGGCCGTGATGTCGCTGTCGATGCTGGTGGTGTTCATCGCGCCGGTGTGGCTGATGATCAACACGCTGGCCGACCATTCCGACACGATCTCGCGCTGGGGCCACACGCTCGCCACGTCGCCGATTCCGCCGCCGCCGGCCTGGGTGCACAACATCCCGCTGGTCGGCGACGAAATCGCCGCCGCGTGGGGCGCGATCGCCGAAGCCGGCAAGGGTGAATTGGCGGCCCGCATCACGCCGTACGCCGACGATGCGGCCAAGTGGCTGGCGCGCGCCGCCGGCGGCATCGGGCTGCTCGTGGTGCAGCTGGCGCTCACGCTGGTGATCTCGATCATCCTCTACAGCAACGGCGAGACCGCGCGTCACATGCTCATCAGCTTCGGCGGCCGCCTCGCAGGCGACAACGGTGAGCGCGTGGTGGTGCTGGCCGGGGCGGCCATCCGTGCGGTGGCGTTCGGCGTGGTGGGTACCGCGCTCGCGCAGACCCTGCTCGCCGGACTCGGCCTGGCGGTGGCCGGTGTGCCGCTCGCCGGCTTCCTGACTGCGGTGATCCTGCTGTTCTGCATCGCGCAGGTCGGGCCGATGCTGGTGCTGATCCCGGCCGTGATCTGGGTGTTCTGGAGCGGCGAAACCGGCTGGGGCATCGCGCTGCTGGTGTGGAGCGTGATCGTCGGCACGATGGACAACGTGCTGCGCCCGATCCTGATCCGCAGGGGCGCCGACCTGCCGCTGCTGCTGATCTTCGCCGGCGTGATCGGCGGGCTGATCGCCTTCGGCATCGTCGGCCTGTTCGTCGGCCCGGTCGTGCTGGCGGTCGCCTACACGCTGATGACGCAGTGGTTGGGCGAGAGGACGGCGGCCTGATGCAGCCATCCCACCTGGGCCCCGCGCTGCCGCGCGGGGCACGCTCTTTGCCCGCCCCGGGCATGGACCGGCAGAAAGAGCTCGACGACTTGGCGCGGGTCGACCGCCTGATCGAGGATGCCGACCGCCGCATCCGCGACCTCGAGCACACGATGCGCGACGCCCATGCCGACTGGCACGACGTGACCAAAGCCGAAGACCTGCTGGCGCAACTGCGCCTGGCGCTGGTCAAGTACAAGGCGCGCCGCGCCGCGATCGCTCAGTTCATCGACGACATGGAGTCGGGGCGGCTGTAGTCCGCGCGACCGATCATTGGCGTGTCAGCGAGTAGTCCGTGCGGTACAGGGCCTGCGTGGCGTCGAGCGCGCCGTGCCGTGCCAGCGCAGTGGCACCGAGCTCGGACTGCAGCAGCGCTGCCAGCACGGTGCGGTCGTAAGCTGTAACGAGCAGCGCGGAGTCGACCGCAGCGTCAGCGCCACGGATGCGCTGCTCCTGGGTCATGGCCGGCGTCAGCGCGCCTTCGAGCCAATGCACGCTGCCCAGCCCAGGGCGGCTCGGCAGCGCGGGCAAAGCCTCGTGCAGCAGCCAGTGGCGCAGCGCCGCGGCCGCGTCGGGTGACGGCTTGAAGCGCAGCAGCGCGCACAAGTGGCCGAGCCCATGGCCGAAGCTGCCGGCCACCGCACAGAAGCCGCGCCGCATGCCGCGGTAGCTCGGCATGATCTTGGCAGTCCACGGTGACGGGTTGTTGAGCCGCTCGAGGTAGGCCGCCGACGTCAGCGTGGTCAGCGCCTCCACCTCGTACAGCACCATGTAGCGCGGCTGCCCCTCGAGCGCGATCCAGCGCGTGCCGCGCTGGAAGCCGGGGATCGACAGCCGCTCGGGCAGATGTTCGAAGGTGTGCCAATGGTCATGCTCGGCCACCGCTTCGGGCAACACGTCGAACGACAGCAGCATCGCAGCGGATCCGAGCAGCGGCATGGAGCAGGTCCTCGATTGGTCGCACCGAGTGTAGGGGCTGATGGCGAGCGCTCAGGCGTCGAACAGATACCCCTGCACCACGGCGCCGACGCGGCGCACGACCTCGCTGCGCGTCAGCTTGACCACCGGCGGCAGCTTGAGCACGTAGCGGCACAACGCCAGCCCGAGGATCTGCGACGAGATCAGGCCCGCGCGGGCGAGCGCATCGGCGCGCGGCAGGCCCGACAGCGCGATCACCTGCGGCGCCACCTGCGTGGCGAAGATCGCCTGCATGCGCTCACGCACCGCCTCGGTGGTCACCGCCGCGCGCAGCAGCGCCATCAGGGTCTCATCGCCCTCCCAGCGGTCGAGGAAGTGGCCGACCAGCGCCGCGCCGACCTGGCGGCGCGGCAGCGCGCCCAGGTCGGGCAGCCGCAGGTCGAACTCGGCGGCGGCGGCGAACAGCCCTTCCTTGTTGCCGTAGTAGCGCATCACCAGCGCCGGGTCGATGCCGGCCACGGCGGCGATCGAGCGGATCGTGGCC